>CAYZLP010000042.1:0-13825 GCA_964478635.1 uncultured Caldilineaceae bacterium | reverse complement strand
TCGTTCGCACATCGCGGTACCTGGTGTTGCTGCCGATCATCGGTCTGGCCGTCGCGTCGGCCGTGCTCTTCGCCATCGGCGGAATTGGCTTGTTCGGCTTTGTGATTGAAAGCGTGCTGCATGCCACCGCCGGCGATGGTCATATCGAGATCTTGCCGATCTACGAGTTGCTGGAATTTGTCCATCAGTTTCTCATCGGCACAGTTCTGTACATTACGGCCGTCGGACTTTACCAGCTTTTCATCCAGAAGCTGGATCTTCCTGGGTGGATGCGGACCGAAAGCGCCGAGGATCTGGAAAACAACCTGATCGGCGTGACGGTGGTTGTGCTGGCCATCGAGTTCCTGGGCGTCGTCTTTACTGGTGCAGAGGAGAATTTGCTCAATTACGGCGCAGGCATTGCGTTGCCGATTGCAGCTCTGGCATTTTTCCTGGCGGCAAAACGCGTTCTGCACTCGTCTGCACACACGAATACGGAAGAAGCCAGCCGACCGGCGCCGTCAGACAACGAATCCGAGGCGTCAGCGTAGCACGTTAAGATGGATCTCATCGACAATAGGCATTTGGGAAAGGCGACATTGTGGAAAAGGTCATAAACGGCGCCAAGCAGGCGTTTATCTACGGATACCCGACTGTAGATCTCTACCACATCCTTTTTAAGTACGCCGTTGACACATCGTCACCGGAGTACAAGGCGCCCATGAATACGATCTACAACACCCGTCGTGTTGCGACGCCTGAGGATAAGGCTATAGTCGCCATGAACTGCGACACGCCCTACTCCTATGTGTGGCTGGATTTGAGAGCCGAACCGATTGTGCTTTCGATCCCGCACTTCGAGCCCAACCGTTACGTGTCACTCATGCTCAGCGATCTGTACTCTTACATCATCGGTTACGTGACGCCACGCACCAATGGATGCGCAGGCGGAGATTTCGTCATAGCCGGTCCCGATTGGACAGGTAGCGTGCCATCACAAATCAAGTACGTGTTCAGATCGCCGACTCACTTTGCCCTGGCCTTCTATCGTACGCAGCTTTTCAATCCCGACGATTTGACGGCCGTGTGGGCAATCCAGGACTAGTTTACGGTGGAGCCGCTGTCGCATTATGCGGGCACATCGACACCGCCGCCTGCGCCGGAACCGGTGTGGTGTGAACCAGTGGATGTGCGCAAAGAACCCACTTCTCTGCAATTCTTCAGCGTCTTGACCTGGATGCTCCAGTATATGCCTGTGCTGGACGAGGAGAAGAACCTGCGCAACAGCTTTGAAGCCATCGGCATACGACCTGCGTCCGGTTTTGTTGAACCGGATGCTGCCGTATCCGCCGCGCTGGTTGCGGGAATGCAAGCAGGGTTGCAGGAAATGACCACGTTTCTCGGCCAGGTCAGATCGTCGGCTGACCTGTTCGGGAGTCGATCGTACCTGGGCGATCGCTATATCAATCGTGCCGTCGGCGCCATGGTGGGCATTCTCGGAAACTCAGCCGAAGAGTACCTGGGGATCGGCTATCCGGCCGACGCCGATGGCAGACCCTTCAACGGCAGCTATGCCTATCAGATCAAGTTCAGACCGGAAGATTTGCCTCCTGTCAAGGCGTTTTGGTCCATTACTGTTTATGACGCAGCCATGCAACTCTATGCCAATCCACTCAGACGCTATGTCATCAACTCTGCCATGCTGGATCAACTGATTAGGGACGCAGACGGTGGATTCACACTCTACCTCCAACATGACGCCCCCGGCCAGAATCGGGAAGCGAACTGGCTTCCTACACCCAAAGAGCGTTTCAACCTGACCTTCCGAGCCTACGAGCCGGAGCGGGCGATTCTTGATTTTTCGTATCATGCACCCCCGGTCGTCAAGGCCGCCTAACTTGCGTCATCCGACGATTGGAATTGGGAGGTTAGTCAAATGTAGAGGCTATTGGCAGTTCGTCGCAGCGTAGATGAGTGAAGTAACACATTTCCAATGAACATCTTTCTTGCCATAAGGAGTAGAACCCATGTTTAGCTTTCTGATCAGCCTTTTGGTCTACCTTGTTGTCTCCGCCGTTGTCATTTCCATCGTGGGACGCATGGGGCTTGGCCTGACCGTCAAGAGCTTCGGCAGCGCGCTCATGGCGGCCGTCGTTATCGCCCTTGTCGGCGCACTTGCTGTATGGCTGCTGAGCATCTTCGGCATTTCCTTGGCCGGCGGACTGTGGGCGGCCCTCATCAACCTGATCGTCGCCGCCGTTGTCCTGATGGTGAGCGACAAGTTCCTGCCGAATGTGGAGGTCCACGGCTTCATGGGCGCCATCATTGCTGCCGTGTCAATCGGTGTGGTCGGCTGGGCCGTCACGTGGCTGCTCTCATTGTTCGGCATTGTTGTCTAAGACCATGGAGCCGACTATGGGCGAAAATTCGCCACAAACCAGCGAGCTTCGAACCAGCCGTTTGCCTGAAGTCGCCCATCTGTCCACCGAAGCGCGGACCGAATTGGGCCGAGCACAGCGTCAGGTGACACCACGCTCTGCACATGGCACATGGGATCCGCCTCAGGATCGTGATCCGTTGGCGCTGCTGGCGGCGTCCAATCGTGATCGGACTCCTGAGCTTGTACCCATTCGCCATGGACGCATGTTTGCATCGCCATTTGCATTCTTTCGTGGTGCGCCCGCCGTCATGGCGTATGACTTGGCCCATACGCCGTCCAGCGGCATTGTGACGCAGTTATGTGGCGACTGTCATATCAGCAATTTCGGTATGTTTGCATCTCCCGAACGCAATCTCGTGTTCGATCTGAATGACTTCGATGAGACGTTGCCGGGACCGTTCGAGTGGGATGTAAAGCGCTTGGCTGCTTCGATTGCGGTGGTCGCACGCACGGCGGATCTGCCGGACAAGCGGGCCAAGGCTGCGATGCAGATGGCTGTCCGATTCTATCGAGCCAAGATGGCGGACTTGGCTGAAGAGGGCCATCTCGGCGTGTGGTACAGCTATACAACTTCGGACAAGTTGCTGAAGATGGCTGATCGGAAGCAGCGCAGACAAGCCGAAGGCCAACTCTCGCGCGTCCGGGCCAAGGACCGCATGCGCGCGTTTCGCAAACTCACCGAGGTGGTGGACGGCGAACGCCGAATCGTACACGATCCGCCGCTGCTGTTCCGCTTGGGCACGGACGAGCAACATATCCGCGACTGGCTCATCGAACTTTTCACGGCGTACAGCGCATCGTTGGAAGATAGTCGCAGGCGTCTCCTCTCGCGCTATCAACTGGTCGATGTCGCGCACAAGGTGGTCGGTGTAGGCAGTGTGGGGACACGCTGCTTCATCTCCTACTGGCAAGGCAAAGACGAAGGAGACCCGTTGTTCCTGCAGATCAAACAGGCCGGGGCTTCGTTACTCGAGCCGTACCTCGGTGCAAGTGAATACCCACAACCGGGCCATCGTGTCGTGACGGGGCAAAAGATGTTACAGTCCCTGAATGACATCTTTCTCGGATATGCCCAGGCCGAGGATCACGACTACTTTGTGCGGCAGTTGTATGACATGAAGGGTTCGGTCGATCCGACGCGTCTCCCAGCAGCACACCTTGGACACTACGGGGCGCTGTGCGGCGCCGTGCTGGCCCGTGCCCATGCACGCGCGGGCGACGCGGCTCAGATCGCCGGTTACGTGGGCAGTTCCAACAAATTTGAAAGTGCGGTGATCGAGTTTGGACTGCGTTACGCCGAACAGAACCAAATGGACTACATGTTGTTCAAAGAGGCCGTTGATGCAGGAGACATCGAGATTCGCATCGATGCAGCAAAGAAATAGTTTGTCGCGATATCAGTATCCAAAAGGCAGTATCATTGCGGGGGATGGCGTATAATGGTGATGGGTGCACCTGCCGTCGCCTACAGGCCGTCGTGCAGTATTTAAGAGGACGCTGTCGCCGTGCGCTACATCGTTTTTTGGATACTAGCAATCTCAATCGTCATCGCGTCGGTCGTGGCTTGGGCCAATCGGGGGCAAGCCACGACTGCGGACGGCTTGATGCCGAAGCTTATGGCATCGAACGAAGCCGACATTGAATACGAGTTGCTGGAAGATACAACAGGTACACTGCGCCTCGAAGATGTACTCGCACCCCCCGTCGCCGCCCGCTTTGTCCCGCCTGACTCAGCTGTTTTCCTCCATCCCTTCTATCGGACGGTCTACTGGATGCGACTCGAGCTTCCAAGCAGCGACGTCGCGTCAACACACTTGGTCGAACTGACGAACCCCATCCCGGCCTATGTGTCGTTTTACTTGCTCGGGGCGGGAGATCAGATTCTGAAGACAGTGCAGACCGGATCCCATCTGCCCTTTGCGACGCGCGACGTTGCGTATCCCAGTTTCGTTTTTTCAGTGGACCAGCCGCCCGGCACGACGCGAACGGTGCTGCTGCGCCTGGTCATGGAGTCGCCTGCAAGTCTGAAGCTCACGCGATGGGCGCCGGTGGACTTTGTCAGTGCAAACGCCACGCGCCAACTCCTCTGGGGTGCAGCCTACGGCATTCTGCTAGTCATGGCACTCTACCAGCTCAATCTGTTTGTCACACTACGCCAAAGCACCTTCCTCTACCTCGTGCTTTACGTGCTGGCTTCCTGCCTAAATTATGCAGTGGTTGACGGCCGTGCCCATCAGTACCTCTGGCCAAATCATGGCGATCTAGTCGTCTATGTTTGGCCGCTTGCGCTCAGCCTCGTCAGCATCTTTCTGCTATTGCTCACGACTTCATTCTTGAATACCAGGCAGTTCGTCCCCAAAATTCATGCGATAATGCTTGCATTTCTGATCGCGAACATAGGGACTGCCATCGCGCTTATATGGGCCGATCCGCTGATCATACTGGAGATACAGTTTTACTTACTGATACCAACATTGGTAGCCGTCGTCGCGGCCAGCATCGTTGTTCTATACACCGGCTATACGCCGGCGCGCTACTTCACCCTGGCCCAAGCGGTACCGCTGCTGATCGGGATCATACCGGTCGTTGCAGCGTTGACCAGTCATCCCTACACACCGATCTTTCGGGAGTTGTCTGTGCCGGGCAATATCCTGATGGTCATGTTTACCTCGTTCGCACTGGCGGATCGCATCGGCTTTCTGCAGCAGGAGAATCGATCAACTTGGCAAGCGCTCACTGAAAGCGAACGACGCTTGGTGCAGTACCTGGAGGCAATTCCTGTCGGCATCGCTGTATACGGGGCGAACCAAGAGCTCACATACGTGAATCAAACCGCGCTGGAACTGGCCGATCAACCACAAGGCCGACGGACCAACAATATAGAGGAAGCCCTTGCGTCGTACCGCTTCTACGTATCTGACACAGATCTCACCTACCCGCTCGACAAACTCCCGCTCACGCAAGCGCTTCAGGGCCATATCAGCAGCGTTGATGACGTTGAGATCGCAACGCCGGCGCGGCGTTATCCTGCTGCCATGTGGGCGACGCCGGTGAAAAATGCAGAGGGCCAGGTAGAGTATGCCGTCTGTGCGTTTCAGGATATCTCGACGATTCGGGCCGCAGAACGCGTCGCCCGCGAAGCGCAAGCTCTCTACCGTCGCGTCGTTGAAGATCAACCTTCATTTATCTGTCGCTTTCTTCCCGACGGCCGTCTTTCGTTCGCCAACCTTGCATTCACAAGCTTCGTTGAGAGCGGAACGTCCAATGTCGTCAATGCATCCATGTTCGATATGATGGAAGCAGAAGATGCGATAGAGTTTCGCCAAAGTCTGGATGCGTTGAATCTGACAAACCAAGTTTCGACCAAAGAAACACGCATGCGGAACGGTCGCGGCAAACTCGCTTGGGTACAATGGACAACCCGTGTGCTCTTCGATGCCCACGACGAACCAAGCGAATATCAAGCGCTCGGACTCGACGTCACCAAGGCAAAGTTGGCGGAATTCGAATTGGCGAAGTACCGCAACCAGCTTGAAGATCTTGTAGTCACGCGCACGACCGCCCTCAGCCAGGCCAACACGGATCTCAAGCGTCGTGCTGAGGAATTGGCGACCCTGAACGTGATTACGCGGACCTTGGCTGCAACCACCGAACTGGACGTGGTGCTTTCAGAAATCTTGGTACAGCTCGCCCGCGTCACCGCGTTCGAATGCGCACAGATCTACCTGCGCGACGGCCCCTGGCTCACCATCGCCGAATCAGTTGGGCCGGAGGCCGGTATGACGCCTCGGCAAGTGGCCGTGACCGATGTGGAGAATGCTGTGGTCCAAGTCTTCACCGAACAGCGCACCATTGTCCGCAGCCGACCGGATAGCGCGCCTGACAACGATGCGACCGAAGGCGATCAATGGGGAAATGTTGTTGCCGCATACGCACACGCAGAGCAGGAGAATCCTGCAGCTTGGGTCGGGGCGCCGCTGCTGGTGGGCAATGAATCCATCGGCGTATTGGCCGTCACGGCGGCAAGGACGGACACATACGGATCGGATGATGTGCGCAATCTAAGCGCGTTTGCGGACCAGGCTGCAGTTGCCGTACTCAACGCTCGACTCAACCAACAGGCCCAAGTGGCCGCCGCCTCACGCGAACGCGAACGGCTTGCGCGTGAGCTGCATGACGCCGTAACCCAGACTCTGTTCTCTGCGACCATCATGGCTGAAGCACTGCCACAGCAGTGGCAGGTTGATCCGCCAGGGGCATTGGTCACATTGGAGAAGCTACGGCATATGACCCGCGGCGCATTGGCCGAAATGCGCACTCTGCTCTGGGAGCTACGCCCCGGTGAAGTCGAAACCGTGCCATTTGGCACGCTGCTCCAGCATCTCGGCGACGCGCTGACCGGAAACACCATGGTGCCTGTCTTCGTCAATTGTTCGCCACCGGACCTTCTCCTGCCGCCCGAAGTGCAGATTGCACTGTATCGCGTCGCGCAAGAAGCGCTCAACAACATTGCCAAGCACGCGAATGCCACCGGTGTCGAAATTACGGCGCGTGCGGAAACAGACGGATGCACCTTGTGCATCCGCGACGACGGGTGTGGCTTTGATTCCGCCGGCGCTAACCCTGGCCATCTGGGCTTGACGATTATGGACGAACGTGTGGAAGCTATCGGCGGACGCCTGAAAATTTCCAGCGTGCCCGGTCAGGGTACTGAAGTTTTGGTTCAATGGTCTAGTTCAAGTGGAGCGGGATGATGAGCGAACGCCATCTCATTCGTGTCGCAATTGTCGATGACCATTTCATGGTACGCGACGGTCTCAAGCTATTTGTGGATCTGACACCGGGCATGGAATGCGTCGGGGTGGCAGGCAATGGCGAAGATGCCATCCGAGTCTGCCGCGAGACGGAGCCTGATATCGTCTTGATGGACCTGCTCATGCCCGACATGGACGGCATCGCCGCGACCGAAGCACTGCACGCTGAACTACCGCAAGTTCGCGTCGTTGCGCTTACAAGCTTTGCCGACTTGGACCTTATCCAACGCGCACTGCGCGCCGGTGCGAGCGGCTATCTGCTCAAGAATGCCACCATGGCGGAACTCGCTGATGCCATTCGCTCTGCATACACGGGCCGTCGTGCGCTTTCAACCGAAGCCAGCGATGCCTTGATCGAGGCTGCGGCCAACCCGTTCAAGCCGGGGCACGACCTGACCGAGCGAGAATTCGAGGTGTTAACGCTGCTAAGCGAGGGCATGACGAACCTGGAAATCGCGCGCCATCTCGGAATCAGTGAATCTACGGCACGCTTTCACATCGGCAATCTCTTCATGAAACTTGGTTGCAGCAATCGTACCGAGGCAGTACGGATTGCACTGCGCCATAACCTGATCAAATAGCTGAATGCAGGTGCTTTCTCCGCGATTTTGCCAAAAATCTCGCTCGTCCGCGTAATTCTCCTCTTGCCATGCCTCCGAACCCTGGTTGCGACGACTACTTCAGTGTAGTTCATGTTTATTCCCCATAACGCACCCAACCCGCATGTGAACTTCCGGGAAGTTGGTGCACGAACTTAGCATGAGACCCAATCGCGACCTAGCGATTGTTCTAGGTTCTGAACTCGCGTTACCGCGAGTGAGCGTTGACGCGAAGGCTTGTAAAATGGAATGGGATAACCGGTGTGCATTCAGCAGTGTGATCCAGCGTTCAAAAGGAAATATATGCGCGTATTGATTGCGGAAAGCGATTTGGAGCAGCGAATCTGCCTAAGCATCTGGTTGGCGGAAATCGGTTCTAGTGAGTTAGCTGGTTTGGCCCGCAGCCGGAAAGAGCTACTACCGGCCATCCGCGTGAGCAATGCAGACGTAATTGTCGCGAGTTGGGATCTATTGGCGTCCGATTTCGACGCACTGTTGAAAGAGTTCCATGCGTTACAACCAATTCCGAAAATTATCATCGTGAGTTGGCAGACGGAGTTGGATGACATGCTACACAATCAGGGCGTGGATGCCGTCATTCAAGTGTCAGAGTTGCCGGACGCAATGTATGCAGTGCTAGAACACATGAAGCTTGAGATCGACGGCATCAAATAACCAACAAAAGCAGCGCCGGCGCAAATAAAGCGGCGGCAACAGGGTTCGTGAAAGCGTAGCGCCCAACCATCCACACTGTAGATCTTCATTAGCTGACAGGTAATCCATGTCTACACCCGCTGACCTTCCAGATCAATTAAGTGTAAATAGCCACACCGCGCCGTTGAGTTCGCCCGAAGGGTCGCTCACGTACGAAGTCGATACAATTCAATTGCTCACGCGGCTGATCATCGGGGCGATTGGTGAAGGAGGTCGCCTTTTATTCGAGCACATCTCCGTTTACCAGAGAGAGATGGGACAGGCCGAATGCGGCGACACCCGTGACGACATGGATGAAGGAACGCGTGCCGAAATGGCGCTCTATCTTGCCATCGGCATCGCAATGCGTACGCAAAACATGACGATTCGGATGGTCATGCAGGGAATGGACGTATCGGCGCGTTCCCTTGACAAATCCATTTCTATCCTTGCCCCGCTGACCGAAAATCCGCTGATACGTCCGATATCTAGACCGGCTTACCGGGTCGCCGCGCGATTGAGCCAGGAAATATACCAAAGCGTTATCGTCGGCCGACGGGAAATGGTGGCCGGCAGTACGATGGTGCGCGGGGCGACACTGGACATTGTCGATGAATTCGTTGCCTACATCTCCGAGAGTCCGGCCCTGGCCCAGTTGGTGAGCGCTCAGATCGGCCATCAGAGCGTCGGCATCGCTACGGCTCTTTCGGAAAACAGTCGCACGATTACCGGTAAGGCCGACCGTACCATCGAGGCAACTTTGCGGGAATGGCTCCGTTTGCCGGCACGGAGTCAGTTGGCTCCTTCGCCCTTTGCCGGTAAGCCGGAATCCATCGATCATCCCGGCCTTGCGGGCGGCAGAGCATAGACCGAGGCGCCATCAATCCAAGTGCGATCAATACCAAGGAAAACCACAAACGTGATGACGAACTCTGCCCATCAGATACCAAACCAGAGTTTCCGTGATCCGGGCGGGGGCGCCATCCAATCCTATGGCGACTATGCAGGCTTTGCCACACGGCTGGTTGCATTCGTGATTGATGTCGCTCTGGTTATGGTCGTCAGTGGTTTTGTCGTGCTATTTGGGCAACTGCTTGGCAATTTCCTGCTTTTACGGGGGATGACGTTACATATCTTCCAGTTTGGGGTCAAGGCGACCGCATTCGGTATCAACATCGGTTACTTCGTGCTGTTCTGGTCACTGGCCGGCTATACGCCGGGCAAACGAATCTTGGGTTTGATCGTCGTGAGAGTCGATGGGGGCCGCGTATCCGTTCGAATGGCTCTCCTCCGCTACTTGGGCTACTATCTATCGGCAATTCTCTTGTTAGGCTATTTTTGGATCATCCTTGATCCGCGTCGTCAAGGGTGGCACGACAAGATTGGCAACACCTTGGTGCTATATGATTGGCCGGATCAAATGCTATTGGCTGAAACGCCGGGAATACAGACGACTTCTGTGCGGCGTCCAAAAAGATGAGACTGAATAGATGACCCAGCCCATATCGGCCAAAGGGGGCCCCGGGCCCGCAATCTCCATCTATCCGCAATCATTGCTGAATACTCCGTTTGCATCGTAAGGGACTGGAGGCAACTTCTTCGAATAAGGGAGGGGACCGGCTTGAAACGCTGTTGCGGCGGCTCTTGGTCAAGCGCTTCATGCAGTCGAACCTCGTTGTAGGCTGCACACCATTCATCGAAGCAGCGTTGCGTTTCCGGCAGGTCGCGCAATGAGTGGAGTAGTAGGAGATCTTCGCGCAACGCATGATGAAGGCGGTAGTGTCACCTGACAGTAGGCTTCAGCGCTGAAATGAGATCTGCCGCGATAGCGGATATAGATCATCCCGCCGATGGCGGGATACCGACTAAGCTGCCAATGTTTAGACCGGAGACATGGGTAACGGTTGGCCGGGGAGATGGGTAACAGAGTGTACACCCCATGTCCAGCCAGAAGAACCCGTCAGGAATCTTCAGGCTGTGCTCTTCCTCAACATGCTCCAGCTCACCCGTCCGGGAGCCACGAACCCCTCGAATCAGGGTCACTTTCTCCTGGGCCAGCATGCGCTTGAGCTGATTGTCATCCAGCCAGCGCCGGATACGGTAGCCACGCTGCCTACACGCCAGTTCCATCCCAATGCGGAACTCATTGATGGCCAGCCTGTGTGCGAGAAAGTGCGCTCCGTAGGCGCCTCGCCGCTTCCAGTCGAGTGTGTCGGGCTTGACGCCTCGGGCTCTGGCCAGCACGTTGCGGCCCTCACGCGTCAGAAACCAGCACGATTGAGCGCGGCCTTCAGACAATCGCGTTGGCTGCTCATGCAGTTCGATGAGATCAATACCAGCCAAGTACCGTAGCCGGTGCTTGCAGGCGCTGGAGACCGCCTCACTCGGTAAGCGCGGGCGGATGGTGAAGGCGTGGGGTACAGGGCGGTCTTCCAAGACAGCCTGTGTCAACCACAGCTGTACTCCGGCGGACGCCAGCCCATCCAACCAATACCACAGTTCTTCCTGCAGCAGTGGTTCCAGTCCGGCAATCCACTCGATAAGCTTGCCGTCCGCCTTGCTGCGTTTCACCTTCTCCCGCACTCGATTGACACGCAGTCCCCATTTCAGTTGCTCGACCTTTTGCACCAGGTAGGCGGCTGGGTAGTCGGCCAGCCAGGCTGCAATCTGGTCGCCTGGCACACCCCAGCCGGCCAAGCGGCGCCCAACGTCGGGGGGCCAGAACAAGGTCGAAAATTGGAGCGTTGTCAGCACATTGCCGAAGTTGTGGATGGCCGTCAAGAGCTGAAGACCCCGATGGGTCAGCGAGTAGTCGAACTGCTGAGGCTTCTTCCGTGCCCGCAGAGCAGTAACCTCGACTGGGTTGCCCATGAGGTCCGACTGCGCGCTTCGCTGGGTCTGGGAATCGATGACAGTATGGAGCATAAGGTGGTGGGTATGTGGCACTATAGCATAATCCAGCAGATGCTTCACCACCCGTTGAGCCAAATCATCACGGCCGGCACGACGGCCCACTGCTCGAATTGTCCAGAATCCGTCGGTCGGGCCATCGCAGCACGGGCAGGATTGCTTGTACAAGCAGAAGCACAAAAAGCATGTTCGTATACAAGGAAAATCAGCCCAACCATACAAGTACTTCTGAGTCTGTTCTAGCCCCATTTCTCTCTGGAATCCGAGATTCTAGTCCAGCACTCGTCACCTCTACAGGAAACCCAGGCTTCTCCCAGACGCGACCTACTCCCCTGACGTCATAGGACTCGATGACAGCGGGATCTTCGTCACGCAAGCATTTTCAGCGATCCTCGCCCCACGCGCCGCTCACGGGTATTGACGTACGTGTCAATGATTTCTATCCCGCATTGTTCTATGCTGGTCTGAGCCGGTTTGTTTTCAGTCAAACCCGATTCTGCATGTGGGAACGAACGCTCGTCAGTGAAGGATTGCCTGACAAATATGCGTGCATTGAAACCGGGGAAAAACTCAGAAAATTGTTCTCACTTTCGGGGCCCGAGTTGCGGGACAATGGAGCTGCACACCCGAAGGCACCGATATTGTTGATATTGCAGCGAAGTCTGTGCCGTAGCAGAAGTGGGCGGTTTGAAGGGTGAGATCGCCCGTGCCCTTCCTGTATCATCCGAATTATGAGCAACGAACCAGTTTTTCGCAGCAGGATTCAAAATCCAAAAGCGGTCGATGCGGACGCATTGAACGAAAAACTGGACGCGCCAAACGTGCAGGCCCTCCTCCGCGTTTACAGTTTCCTACTCAAACGTGCCCGACCGTACGAGACAACAGCCTCAAACAACGATGTTCCTCTCCCCGGTACTGCAACCAATGGATCGATAGACAATTGAACTGCAGTCGATAGCGGGTACGCTCTGTGATAGACATGATCTCGCTGGATCCCTTGGGTAGAACTTCCTTCGCTGGTATAATCAGAAGTTCAGATCTTGGTCATGGAGTCAGTCCCACGATTTCTCTCGCAGGAGAAAATGTTATGAAAAAGCGCGTAGCACTCTACGCACGAGTCAGCAGCGACGATACCCGCAAGCAAGGTCGCAATCTGGATGGTCAGCTGCAGACGTGCCGGGACCATGCCCTAGCGCAAGGCTGGCGCGTGGTGGCGGAACTGGCCGAGGATGACCGGGGCGCAAGCGTCAGTTTCGACCTGCCCCAACTCAACCACGCGCTGGAGATGGCTCGAGAGGGCGCCTTCGACGTGCTAGTGGTTGAGCTTGCGCGCCATTGCCCGGCGTTTGACTGAGCTGGGCGTGCCCACCTACACCCAGAGCCGTAAGCAGGAGCCGGTGCCGACCGGTCGCACTCGGTCAGGACGTTGGAGCGCCACGACAGTGCATGGCTTATTGCACAACGAGACGTACATCGGGACTTGGCGCTATGGCAAGACCACGCGCCAAGCGGCAAGTTTGTGAGGCTCAGCCAGACCAGCGATATCTCCACCCAAGTCCCTGCCATTGTCGAGCGCCACATCTGGGAGTCAGCTCAGAAGCGTCTGGAGGAGAACAAGCACAACGCCCGCAGGAACACCAAGCATGACTATCTGGTGGGGCGACGCGTGGCGTGCGCTGTCTGTGGGCGCAGGATGTATGGCACCTCGCGCACCAAGAATGACAGGGTGTACACGTACTACCGCTGCAGCGCCAGCCGCAAGCGCGATGTGTCTAACCATGTCTGTGCCTCGCCCACCTTCCGCTGCGACCAGATCGATGGCGCTGTCTGGCAGTGGCTGCATGGGGTGCTGATTGATCCCGACGCTTTGGCGCTGGGCTTGCGTCTGCAGCGGGCCGACGCGGAGAAGCAGCTGACTGCCATGCGCCTGCAGGTCGCCATGCTTGAGGAGCAACGCAGCAAACTCCAGCTTCAGTTGGAGCGCTTGTTGGATCTCTATCTTGAGGGCGAGATTGACAAGGAGCAGTGGTTGCAGCGGCGTGACAGGCTGGAGGCAAAGCGCAGCGCGCTGACCATGCAGCTGGAAGAGTCCCAGCAACGGCTGTTGGAGAATCAGGTCACAGATGAGCAGATTCGTGGCATCCAGGAGTTTGCCGGCGCGATCTCGTCGGGCATGGATGCGATTGAGGGTGACTTCGAGGCCAAGCGCCACATCGTCGACATGCTCGATGTCCAGGTCACACTGGGCAAGGATGAAGATGGCGACAAGGCCGTCTACGCCAGCTGCTCAATCGGACCTTCCGAGTTGTGCATTGTGTCCGAAGACACTCGTCTTTGCTTGCCCGGCGATCGAAATGCTCTCAGTTTGGTCTGAGCGTTCTTGCTTCTGC
>CAYZLP010000041.1:0-13862 GCA_964478635.1 uncultured Caldilineaceae bacterium | reverse complement strand
GCCGAGGCGCCCGATATCACGGCCCGTATCTGCGGCATCTGCCCCGTCGCCTACCAGATGAGCGCCGTCCACGCCATGGAAGATGCCTTCGGCGTGACCATCGACCCGGCCATTCGCACGTTGCGCCGTCTGCTCTACTGCGGCGAATGGATCGAAAGCCACGTGCTGCACATCGCGCTGCTCCATGCGCCCGATTTCCTGGGCTATGACGATGCCATCCAAATGGCCGGCGACTATCCCGAAATCGTCGAGCGGGCCCTGCGTCTGAAAAAAGCGGGCAATGACATTGTCACCCTTCTGGGGGGGCGCGAGATTCATCCGATCAACGTGCGCATCGGCGGCTTCTACCGCATTCCGCCGGCATCAGCCTGGGCGGAAATCCGCGAAGAGCTCAAGTGGGCGCGGGACGAGGCCCTGGCGCTGACCGCATGGACGGGAGAACTGCCCATGCCGGACTTCGAACGGGATTATGAATTCGTCGCCTTGCGCCATCCCAACGAATATCCATTCAATGAAGGCCGACTGGTTTCCAACGCGGGCTTGGACATTGCCGTCGCGGAATATGAAGATGCCTTCGAAGAGATCCACGTTGCGCACTCGACCGCTCTGCACAGCAGGCTGCGCGACCGGGGCGCCTATCTGGTCGGTCCCCTGGCGCGCTACAACCTAAATTACGACCGGCTGACACCTTTGGCCCAGGAAGCGGCCCAAGCCGCCGGCATCGGCCAGGTGTGCCGCAACCCCTTCCAGAGCATCGTCGTGCGCAGCATCGAGACGCTGCATGCCGTGGATGAAGCCCTGCAGATCCTGAGTGAATATCCGGAGCCAGAAAGAGCGGCGGCGAAGGTGACGCCGAAGGCCGGCCGAGGTCATGGCTGCACCGAGGCGCCCCGGGGGATTCTTTACCATCGCTATGATGTCGACGATTCCGGCGCTATCGTGGCGGCGCTAATCGTACCACCGACCGCCCAAAATCAACCAACGATCGAGGAGGATTTACGCGCCTACGTGCCCCCGCGGATGCAGTTGCCCCTCAACGAGCTGACCTGGCAGTGCGAACAAGCCATCCGCAATTACGACCCGTGCATCTCGTGTTCCACCCACTATCTTCGCCTGGAGATTGAGGAGGGTTGATGGCGAATGACAGCGCAATTCTCATCATGGGTGTGGGCAACGAGTTGCGCAACGACGACCGCGTCGGCCTGGTGCTGGCGCGGTCGCTGCCGTCGGACCAGCTCACAGGCGTGCGCGTCGTTACCGTCGGCGGCGACATTACGGTCTGGTATCGTCATTGGGCAGGCGCCAGGACCGTCATTCTCATGGATGCAGTGGTGACGGGCGCATCCGCCGGCACGCTCCACCTCTATACGCTGACGGGCAGTGTGGACCAACTCCCACGCAGCGCATCCACCCACGGGTTGGGGTTGGGCCACATCGTGGAACTGGCTCGCAAGCTGAATCGCCTCCCGCCGAGACTGATCATCGTCGGGATCGAAGGAGCCGACTTCGGTTTCGGCACCACGCTGTCTCCGCCTGTGCAGGCCGCGCTTCCAGACGCGCGGGCAGCCGTTCTGAATGTCTTGGCGGCCGCCCGGCGCGATGCATGCATTCCTGATGGATTCCTCCCGGCACGGGCTGCGTGATAAAATACCCGGCAACGATCCGGATATTGCGCTGCATTTTCAGAGATTCTACCGTATGGCTTCAAGATCATCGGCCGTCACGCAGGTGGCGGCATATGCTGCTTGGTTTGTCCTCATCGTTCTTGCTGCCATCGCCGCGTTTCAGCTCAATGCGGCCATTCTGGTGCTCGCCGACGCCATCATCCGCAACGACGCGCTGCGTCCGGCTGGCTGGAATTCCAGTTCCCTGGCAAATATCCAGCGCCTGTCCGTCTTCGTCCTCGGCAGTCTCTGGCTGATCGCCATTTTATGGATGGAAAATCACCTCCGTGACGCCGTGCGCGAAGGCCATCTGGTGCGGGAAATCGGCCGTCTTGGCGGCGGCCTCGCGGCCCTGATCGCGGGCTGCTACTTGCTCCTGCTGCTTGCAGTCTGAAGGAGGGGAATCAGAAGAGAAACCGCTAAATTTCCGACTGTCCGCTCCCGTTGACAGCCGGCGTCAATGGTGCTATGCTGCACGCATGATTGTGGATGGGCCTACCTGTACCGGGCCCCTTTGATGAGAAGAATGAACGCAGACAATTCAGTCAAGACAGTCAACGACAGCCAGGTTGATCCAGACAGTACGGTGCCCTTATCCGGCCTGACAACAGGTCGGTCAGAGGGCGCGTGGGTCTGGCATGAACGGCAGTCGGATGACTGCAAGCGGAGCGACTCGGGTCGTTCCAAACAGATAGAAGTCGGTGTGCGTCGGCAGCCAATGGGGCGAGCAGGACTCGCGACCTGGGTTGGCTGGGTTTGTGCGCCGATGCGGGAGATTGCGGCAGCATAGGTCTACTGCGCATCCGCCTCGCATCGGATGCAGCATCCCCGCCATACCACGTCCAAACAGAGTCCACCTCGTCCATCGGTTTGTTAACCGGTGGATTTTCTTTTCTCTCTCCATTGCCGATTGCCAGCCGAGTACACGAAGCGATGTGCTCGTTCCGACGCGCATGCGTCCGCCCTGCGGCGCCTGCGTCGTCGGTTCGACTTGGTTTCAGCCACCGGTTTAAGGAGAGACGATCATGGTCGATCCCATCAACATCGAAGATGCCCTGGGGCAGGTTACGGCGCTGCTGAATGCAGGCGAGATTGACGGCGCCAGCGAATATGTCCGTGCCCTCCATCCGGCCGACAGCGCCGAAGTCATGGCCATGCTCGACGCGGAGCAACAGGCGCTGGTCGCCGCCCGCATCGAACCCATCGAGCTGGCCGACATCTTCGAGCAGCTCGACGAAGACGAAATGGTCGAGGTCGCGGAGCATCTCGATACGGAAACGCTGGCCGACGTCCTCGATGCCATGGAACCCGATATGGCCGCGGACCTGCTCGGTGAATTGGAGGATGCCGAGGTCCACGAGCTGTTGGCCGAAATGGACGACCCGACCGAGGTGCGACAGCTGCTGGAATACGACGAAGACAGTGCCGGCGGCATCATGAATACGCCGCCCCCCTGTCTGCGCAGGTGGATGACAGTCAGCGAAGCCTTCGAGTTCATTCGCAACCAATACCGGGAAGACAATGAACTCTATTATCTCTATGTCCTCGATCGCTTCGGCGTGCTAATCGGCGTCGTCAGCCTGCGCTCCCTGATTCTGGCGGAACCGGACCAAACCATCGAGGAAATCATGGATCCGGACGTCATCTCTACCGAAGTGGCTGCCGATCAGGAAGAAGTGGCCCAATTGCTGGCGCGCTACGACCTCTTGGCGCTGCCGGTCGTAGACGAGAAACACCGCCTCGTCGGCATCGTCTCCGTGGACGACGTAGTCGACGTCCTGGAAGAAGAAGCGACCGAAGACATCTATCGCCTGGCCCAGGTCAGTGAGGATGCGGAGATCTTCAGCCCGCTGCCGCGCGCGCTGCGCAATCGCCTGCCCTGGCTCTACATCAACATGGCCACGGCCCTCATCTCCGCAACGGTTGTCACCATGTTCGAAGGCACTATTGCGCTCATCCCTATCCTGGCCGCGTTCATGCCCGTCGTTGCGGCCCAGGGCGGCAACACGGGCAACCAGACCATGACCATCGTGGTCCGCTCGCTTGCCCTGGGCGAGATCGATTTGAGCGACACCTGGGCTGCCCTGCGCCACGAGTTGCTCATTGGCATCACCATCGGACTTATTCTCGGCATCTCGTTGGGCGGCATCTCCTATTTCTGGCATCACAACGTCTGGCTGAGCCTCATCACGAGCGGCGCCATGATCGTCACGCTTTTTGTGGCCGCGGTTGCGGGTGTGCTGGTTCCCACTACCCTGAAGCGCGCCGGGGTCGATCCTGCACTCGGCTCCAGCATGTTCGTCACGGCCGTGACCGACATTACGGGCTTTGCCGTCTTCCTGGGGCTGGCTACGCTGCTCATCCGCTGGCTGATGTGATGATGTGATGATGTGAAGATGTGAAGGGTGGGTTTTCACTTCTTACGTTATTGTAATATGATGGGGGACGGCTTTACGGGGGCCTTGGAGACATGATTGGCCTCTATTCATCTATGACGCCGATTCTTCAACATGGAGTGAAACACCCAGCGGTTATCAAGCATGAACTACCTGCCGATTTTGGTCAGCATCGTTGCCGCCGTTATCCCTACGCTGCTTTATGTGCTCGCCTTCTATTGGGCGGATCGTTATGAACACGAACCGCTACGACTCTTGTTGGTCGCATTCTTCTGGGGCGCGGTTCCGGCAGTCATAGTCAGCGTTGCCGGCGAGCTGCTTTTGGAGGAACCGCTCGTCGATGTGCCGGCCATCAATCAGATGGCGCTTAGCAATGTCTTGTTCGCGCCCATTATTGAGGAAACGGCGAAGTGGCTGGCGCTGCTGGCCATCTTCTTCTTTCGTCGCAAGGAATTTGACGGGCCGCTCGACGGGTTGGTCTACGGCGCACTGATCGGTTTCGGCTTTGCCATGACCGAAAACATCTTCTTTTTCGTCGGCGCCTACAATCAGGGCGGCTACGAAGCACTGACGTCGGTCTTCGTGCTGCGCGGCATCATTTTCGGTATGAGCCACGCATTCTACACTGCCTTGGCGGGTATTGCCCTGGGAATTGCCCGCAATAGTGACGGCGCGTTGACCCAGACGCTTTGGGTTCTGCTCGGTCTCATCCTGGCAATCGTTGCCCACAGCCTCCATAACCTGGGTGCGGTTATGAGCGCCACCGGTTCGGGCATGGGACTGAGCATTGCGGTCAGTCTGGCCAGCTTCGCGCTCCTGGTTCTCACCGTCGTTTGGTCCTGGCAGCATGAGCGCACGATCATCGAACAGCAGCTTGCGGACGAAATCGGCACGACCCTCACCCAGGAGGAATATGTCGCGTTGACGGCGCAATGGCGCACGCCGATCCGGCTCGGGCCGGCAGGCAGCCGGGCGCAGCGAGAACGGCGGGCGCTCTGTGTGGAGCTGGCGTTGCGCAAGGAGCGTCTCCACCGCCACGGTCCCAATGAGCCGGGCCTGGTACGCGATATCCAGGTTCTCCGCAGGCAACTCATGGCCGGCATGGGACGCCAGCAACTGGCCAAGCCCGGCGTCTCCCTTGGCGATACGTACACGCAATAAAAAAGATACCGCTTCTGAGAGGCAGAAGCGGTATCTCTCGTGTTCGTCGGCGAGGAGGGGACGCCGACATTTGAACAACAGCGCACCCGTATAGTAGGCCCGTGAGATTAATCGCAGGTTAAGTAATCCTAAAGGGTCAATGAGGCTGTCACGCCTTGCCCAGAACGGCCGCCAACAACGCCATGCGGATGTACATGCCGTTGCGCATTTGGCGGAAATAGGCGGCGCGCGGATCCTCATCGACCGCATAGCTGATCTCGTTCACGCGGGGCAGCGGATGCATAACGCACATTTCGGGCTTGGCCCGGGCCATTAGATCCTCGTCGATGACGTAGTGGTCACGGACCCGGTCATAGTCGGCCAAATCCGTGAAACGCTCCTTCTGGACACGCGTCACATAGAGCACATCCGCTTCGCCAATGACCCTGTGGACGTCGTCGATTTCCACATAAGAGTGGCCGGCCTCCCGGATGACGTCCAGCACATCGTCGGGCATCCGGAGAATCTCGGGACTCACAAAAACGAACTCAACATCATAATTGGCCAGCAGCTTGGTAAGGCTGTGGACCGTGCGGCCATACTTGAGGTCGCCGACCATGACCACTTTCAGGCCATCTACTCGGCCCAGTTCTTCCAGAATCGAGAACTGATCGAGCAAGGCCTGTGTTGGATGTTCGCCGACGCCGTCACCTGCATTGATGACGGGTTTGCTGGCATAGTGCGCGGCCGTTGCAGCCGATCCGACCTCCGGGTGTCGCAGCACAATGATGTCGGCATAGCTCTCCAACGTACGCACGGTATCGGGCAGACTCTCGCCCTTGGTCACGGAGCTGTACTGAACGTTATTGATGGGGATGACTTGCCCTCCTAAACGCAGCATTGCCGCCATGAAGCTGGAACTCGTGCGCGTGCTCGGCTCATAGAAAAGATTGGCCAGAATCTTACCTTGAAGCAAATCGGCACTTCCGAAGCGCTCGACGAGCACTCGCATCTCGTGGGCAACTCGATAAATGTAATCCAGATTGTCCCGATTGAACTGGCTAACGCTGACGATATCCTGCCCATAAAACCCGTTGTTGGCGAAATCGGCGGGCATGCGCCCGACATTCTTGGTAGAGCGTTCCATGGTCTTCCTCTTGTGTGCTTCCAATAAAAATAGCCAAATCCTCAGTTGCGGGCATCCATGGCGCCAAACAGCACTCGACCGCTGCCCGGCGCTGCCAGCACTTGCCCGTTTTCGAAGACAATCTCACCCCGCAAGGCAACCCGCCGCACCCGCGCGCGGATCGGCACGCCGCTGAAAGGCGACCATCCTGCCCGGGTGTACATCTCCTCATCGCGCCAGGAAAGCGCCTCCTCGGATACAGCGACTTCCACCCACGTATCCGGCTGGGGCGGCAGGCCGTAAATCCGCCGCGGGTTGTCGCAGCAGCGGGCGACGAGATCCGCTTCCGTGAGCCGGCCTTCATAAACTGCGCTAAGCAACAGCGGCAAGAGCGTTTCCAGACCGGGTACGCCCGGCGGCGGCTCGTCTTGCGCCTTTTCAGCCAGCGTGTGCGGGGCGTGATCGGTGGCAAAGATATCGACGATATCCAGATTTTCCCAGAGGGCCGCCTGATCGTCGGGTGTTGCCAGCCGGGGTCGCATGTCGCCGCGACCGCCCAGGCGCCGGGCATCGTCATCTGTCAGGAAGAGATGGTGGGGCGTCACCTCACAGGTAACCGGGTACCCCCGGTCCTTAGCGACGCGGATCAGTTCAATCTCGCTGCGCCGGCTCACGTGGACGACATGGAGAGGCACACGGTAGAGACGACTGAGGTTAAGACAGACCGGCAGCATGAGTTCTTCCGCGTGCACGGCCACTGGTCCCATGCCGTGGGGATTCTCGGCTGTGCGATAACCGACGCCAGCCGCCTCCTCCGCCCAACTGCGAAAGAGCCGGTGCATGAGGTCGAGCGTGTCGATCCGCAGGCTGCCAAACGTATCACTGACGTAGATTTTCAGGCCGCAGGCCTGGGGGGCTGCCGGCAGGTAAGCATCAGCCAGATCGTTGGTTGCGCCAACAAAAAGCCCGACGTCGCAAACAGCTTTTGCTGCTGCGAGCCGGGCCTTTTCCTGCAAACGCTCCGGGGTCGCCGTTGGCGGTTGGGTATTCGGCATATCCAGCACCGTCGTCACCCCTCCCGCCAGCGCCGCTACGGTGCCGCTATAGAAATCCTCTTTGTGCTCATAGCCGGGTTCCCGCAGATGCACATGGGCATCGACCAGCCCGGGCAAGCGCAGTATTGACATCGATCCTCCTCCCACGATTGCATATGGTTGGCGGGCAAACTGCTCTATTGTAGCGATGAAGGCCCGCCTTCGACAAATGCGCTATGGGCTGTTCAGCAATACGCAATATACCGCCAATCGACCGCGGAACGTACCGGAGACGGCGGATCAAGACTGCTTTCTTGCAGATTACCCGTCTCAGTCCACCGCAATCCGCGGTCAATTGTCCGCCTCCAGCGAGAAATGCAATCGTGAGGTGCAAGGCGATTGGCGGCGTTGGGACGAGTTGATACAATGGGCAGTACGTAACGGAAACGCAATATTCAGCAAAGAGAATCATCGCATAGAAAGGAATCCGCACGCGTGGAGAATCCGCAAATCCAGCGTTTGCAGGCTTCACCCCGCCTCCAGCAGCAGCTGCAATTTATCCTGGAGGTAGACAAGCTGAAGACAATCCTGCGCCAGTCTCGGCTTATTGCCAATGGTAGACGGGAAAATTCGGCGGAGCACTCTTGGCACCTGGCGCTGATGGTCATGATACTGGCCGAACATGCCAATGAGCCGGCCGATCTTTTGCATACCATGAAGCTCGTGATCGTGCATGACATCGTGGAAATCGATGCCGGGGACACCTTCGCCTACGATCGCGACGGCGTCCTGGACAAACAAGAACGGGAAGAGCAAGCCGCCCGGCGGCTCTTCGGCATTCTGCCCGCAGACCAGGCCGCTGAACTTCATGCGCTGTGGCACGAATTTGAGGAACAGGCGACGCCCGAGGCCCGCCTAGCCAATGCCGTGGACCGCCTGATGCCGCTCATGCACAACTACTTCACCCGCGGCGGTTCGTGGCAGCAGCATGGCGTGACGCGCCCCCAGGTCATCGACCGCGTGGGCGCGATCGATGATGGCTCCCACGAACTCTGGGACTTTGCCGCGCGGCTCATTGACCAGGCGGTCGCGGAAGGCATTCTCGCGCCGTGAAGTGCAGGCCAACATGAGCCGTTTCGACTTTCGCCGCTGCGAAAACGCCACCTGCGGCCTCCGCTACCCCATGGCCGCAGGCGACCCACGGGGGCCGGCCTGTCCCCGCTGCGGCGGCCCGACGACCGTCGAGGCCAGCGTGCACGGGGAAGACAGAGAATCTCGCGTGCCGAATTCCAGGATTCCCTCCAGCATGGCGCGCAGCGTTCAGATCGTGGCCCTGATCGACAACGT
Source organism: uncultured Caldilineaceae bacterium (assembly GCA_964478635.1). Lineage (GTDB taxonomy): Bacteria > Chloroflexota > Anaerolineae > Caldilineales > Caldilineaceae > JAGRCP01. Next base: position 5,155 of record CAYZLP010000041.1, on the reverse strand, counting down.
GCGTAGTCTCTATAACGTCGGCTCTTTCTTTCGCACGGCCGACGGCGCGGGCATCGGTTGCCTGCATTTGTGCGGCATCACCCCCACGCCCGACAATCCCAAGCTCGCCAAGACGGCCCTGGGTGCTGAGCAGAGCGTGCCATGGCGCTATCACACCGACGCAGTGGTCGCGGCCGCAGCGCTCCAGCAAGCGGGCGCCCGGATCGTTGCCCTCGAAACCGGGGGTGCAGCCAGGTCCATTTTCGAACTTCCGCCTGCAGATCAGAGTGTGCTCGTTGTCGGGAATGAAATGGCGGGCATCGACCCTGCCATCCTCGCGCTGGCCGACCTCCATGCCGCCATACCCATGTTTGGCGTCAAGCGCTCGCTCAACGTCGCAACTGCCTTCGGCATTGCGGCCTATGCCTTGACGGAACACGAGCCCTGAACGACCTGCAACTCGTGGTCTATATCGGTGTTGGTCGATTTTCGGCTATGACATGAGCCAAGTTTCGTTTGAAACCGGCACTCGCTGCCGGAGTGACAGTCACTGGCGCAAACGAGTCTTGTCAGCGTAGATTCGTTCTGCGAGTGACTAGCACTCCGGCAGAACTATCGCTTCTATGTGAATCGCAGTGTAGATGCAGCTCGGAGGGCTGAGAGAGGTTGAGTGGGGCGTGGAACCGACAAACCGGGGCCGGGAAGCTGTAATCTTCCCGGCCCCGGCCGTGATTACTCTTCGTCTTCCGCCAGATCGAAACCCAGCGAAACCAGATTAAACGGATCCAGGATCGCCTGGTTGACCACATAACCGCCGGCGTCGAGGACTGCGTCTTTCAGCCCCCGGGCCCAAGCATGCTCAAAGAGCAGGATGAGTGCAGCGCTGTCCGGTTCAAGCTGGTCGGCAATGTCTTCGATGTCATAGTCATCGAGGCCAAAACCACTCTCGGCTATGGCATCCATACGTGCCGCAGCCCCTTCGACTGCGCCCTCTGCGCCGCCAGCGCCTAAGCCAATCAGGCCGCCAATCGCGCCGGCGATCAGCATGCGCTCTTCGATACCGACATCGCTTTCCTGCAGCGCAGCAACGTTCCCCTCAATGTCCTTGTAGACGGCCAACGCGTCGACCAGGCGAATGGTACCCGTCTCACGGAGGAAATCCAGTTCGTCTGCAACCCATCCCTTGAATTCAGGTTTGTCGAAGCCGAGCACGAGCAAGTGCAGTGGACCGAGTGACATAAGTTTGACTCCTTTGCTGGTAAATAGTTGGGCGGCAATGCGCTGCCCGGAGCAGTGGATGCTTGTGTGGCTGCACCCGCTAGATTATAACACGGATTCTGACTGCATGGCATCCACTCGCAAATACCCGCCAAGCCGTTCATCCTCCAGCCAGCGCCCCCGGATATGGACGATCTCCCAGGCCCGCGGCGATGGCAGTTCTTCCGGCGACAGCGCCACCGCAAAGGTGGGGCCGTCGCTCACGAAGAAGCCTTTGCCGCCGGTCCAGCCGGGCAGGCGGACAGCGGCCACCATCATTTGTCGTTCGGGCTGATGCTGCAAATCTTTCAGGCTCGCACTGCGTGCGCCCGATGCAATCAGCGCCAAGGGTGACTCACTGACGGGCTGCCCCAGAATCTTTCGCTCCCAGCGGAGGCGGTCGACCAACGCTTCCTGTGGGACGGTCAAATCCGTGAAGGCAAAGGCCAACTGCGCGCTGGAACCGCTGCGGTAGACATCCGCGGCCTCCTCCAACAGGGCGGCGCGGCTCGTCCCCAGTCCGTCAAGCGCGCCGCAGCGGATAAGATTCGTCACCTCCCGCCGCTGCAGGTTCACCCTGGCCAGGAGATCGCGCAGGTTCTGGAAGGGATGGGCCTGCCGCGCCCCAATGATTGCAGTCTGCGTTGCCCGGCGCAGGCTTCGCACCTGGTCCAGGCCCATCCAGAGCATTGACGCATTGCCCTCCCAGGTAAGCGTAAACTTACGAGCGCTCCAGTTGATGTGCGGCGGTCGGACCGGTATGCCCAACCGCTGCGCTTCGGCAATGTAGACGGCCTGGTGATGAAAACCGCCCCAATCCGCCAGACGTGCGCAGAGAAATTCGGCGGGCCAGTGAGCCTTCAGGTAAGCGGAGCGGTAACTCACATCGGCATAGGCGGTCGCATGTCCCTGATTGAAGCCATAGCCGGCAAATGCCGCGACTTGCTGCCAGAGTCTATCGACCTGGCCCTGGGTGAATCCGGGCCCGGCGGGCGCAGGACGCAGACAACCGGCGACAAAGCGTGCGCGGATCGCATCCATCTCCGCCGGCTGGAATTTACTCATCCCCTTGCGCAAACGCTCGGCATCGGCCCAGTCCAGGCCTGCAACCTCTACGGCGATACGCAAAATCTGCTCTTGAAAGATCAACACGCCATGGGTGGGCGCCAAAATCGGCTCCAGCGCAGGATGGAGATAGGTTACCTTTTCCAAACCCCGATAGCGGCGCACGAAGATCTCGGCCATGCCGCCGGTAGCCGGTCCGGGTTTGAAAAAAGCATTGGCAACGGCTAGATCGCGCACGGAGCGGGCCTGCAGGCTGCGGAGAGTCCGCTGCGCGCCGCTCGATTCGCACTGGAAGACGCCGATCGTTTCGCCGGCGGCCAACAACGCGCCGGTCTGCTCGTCGTCCAGGGGAATTTGGGCAAGACGGAAGGTGGAATCATGATGCCGGCGGACCGCTTCAGCTGCATCGGCAAGCACGGTCAAGGCGCGGATGCCCAGGAGGTCGATTTTGGGCAACCCGAGTGCCTCGACATCGCTATGTTCATATTGGGTCGTCAGAAATCCTTTGGGGGCCAGCTGCACCGGCGCCACGTCGGTCAAAGGACCGGGCGTGACGACTACGCCGCCCGGATGAATGCTGAGATGGTGGGGCAGGCCCACGAGTTCCAAGGCGCTACGGGCGACCGACCGGAGGTGCGGATCGTCAATGCCGTCCACGAAGGCGTCGCCATCCAAGCGCCGGCGACGCTGAGGATCGGGGTGCCAGCGGCCGGGCAGGCCTTTCAGCAACAGGGTCACCGTCTTTTCGTCAACGCCATAGGCTTTGGCCGTCTCTCGCAGGGCTGACTTGGGCTGCATGGTGCTGATGGTGGCCACCAGGGCCATATGATCGGAGCCGTAACGTTGCCGAACGTACTCCAGAACTTCATCGCGTCGGCGGCTGCAGAAGTCCAGATCTATGTCGGGCAGGCTGGTGCGTGCGGGGTTCAAAAAGCGCTCAAAAATCAGGTCATGCTCGATTGGATCGACCGTCGTAATGCCCGTGCAATAGGCCACGAGCGAATTGGCGACGCTGCCCCGGGTGCTGACTGGGATGTCACGGCTGCGGGCAAAGCGCATGATATCGGCCACAACCAGAAAGACCGGCGCAAATCCGTGATCGCCAATCGCCGTTAGTTCGCGGCGCAGGCGATCCAGTGCAGGTTGCAGACGGTCGGGCGTGAAATGGTCCGCGAGCCCCGCCTCGGCCAGTTGCGCAAGGCGTTCGTCGGCGTTCGATGCACCGGCGAGGTCGGGCGCAGGCCAGATCGGCCGACCGTCAGGCAAGGCATCGCCACAGGCATGGGCAAGGGCCAGCGTATTGGTCAGCATCTCGGGTCGATTGCGGTAAGCTTCGGCAAAGGCCGCGGCATCGGGCCAGTGCAGCGGTCGCGCCGCTTCGCCGCTATCCGGCAATCGCTCGGGCGGCGCCTCGGGCAGACGACAGTTGCAGTCGATGGCCGCCAACAGACGCAGACGCGGCTGCTCCTCAGGCACAATGCAGTAGATGGGTTGCAGCGCGACGCCCGGCAACCCAAACCGGTCCGCCAAGGCCAGCAATTCGCCTGCAACATCGGACCCTGCAGTCGCAGGCTCCAGCGCGAGCGCACACGTTCCGTCGAAGATGCCGGCCAGCCGGCTGACCAGCAGGGCAGCCTGGCGGCGATCCTCCCTGCGCAGCGCACCCTCCACGATACCCTTGCGCCCGCCGTCAATGCAAATCAGCCCCGCCCGATGCTCGCGCAGAAGATCCCAGGCCAATCGAGGCATGGTTCCGCCGGTGTTTTCGCTTCCTAGTGCGGAGGAGATGCGGCAAAGGGAGCGGTAGCCGTCGGCATCCCTCGCCAGCAGGACAAGTTCTGCCGTCTGGCGCCAGTCGGGTGTCGGCGGCATCACGCGCACGGTCATCCCGGTAATCGGCTGGATGCCTGCCTCTCGACAGGCCTGAACGAATTTGACGGCGCCGATTAGCCGGTCGTGATCGGTGAGCGCGAGATGCGTGTGCCCTTCATCCGCAGCATGCGCGACCAGGTCGGAGGGTGAGGGAATAGCCGATAGCAGACTGTAGTAAGAGTGGGTGCGGAGATGGGCGAATGCTGCTGTCACGATGGGTAGCCGGCTCGAATCACCAGCCCGACGTGGCCGGTAGTAAAATCAAAGGGGGAGACCTGATGGCTCAAGTCTCCCCACAGTGATTCAGCGAATCATCAAAAACCTGCCAGCGTGCTATTCACCCGTAATGGGCGGTCCACCACCGTCGGCGGATCCGCTCGGACCGGTATAGCGGAAGGCACGTGAATCGTCGGTAAATTCGACAATCCTATATTCCGGATCGGTCGTCACGATGCGGATACCCCAAAGGTAGTCACCCGGATCGAGCAGGGCGCCGAGACGGTTGTCCAAATCTGGCAAGTCCACCTGGACTTCTGTTGCCCGGGTGGGCATGGCCAGGCCAAAGCCCTGAACCAACGGATCCTGCCCGGGCTTCCAGAAGATTAGCTCATATGCCTCACCGGGCGCCAACACATGGTCCGCATCCCAGTCGAAGAGCACTCGATCCGTGCCGCCGACACCCGGATTCGGGACGATCAGGCGTACGCTGCGGGGCTCCGGCGTGGGCGTTTCGGTCGGCGTTGGCGTGGCAGTCGCCGGCGGCCGCTGGGTAGGCGTCGCGGTGGCTGTCGGCTCCGAAGTCGCGGTTTCGGTCGGCACCGGCGTCGCGGTCTCCGTCGGAACTGGGGACGGCGTTTCAGTCGGTTCGGCCGTGGGCGCCTCTGTGGGTTGCTCCGTCGGTGTGGCAGTCGGATCCTCCGCCAGCGCAACGGCGGCTGGCTCCTCGGGTTCGCTTTCTTCCACCGGTGTATAGGTCGGGACC
>CAYZLP010000040.1:11099-14042 GCA_964478635.1 uncultured Caldilineaceae bacterium | reverse complement strand
GCCAGTGACTGTCACTCCGGCAAGACTACAGCTCGCTTGTGAACTTGCGGATTTGACGCCCAATTCACACGCCATTAAGCATAGCGACGAGAGGTTGTGTCCGGATTGTTTGCATGTTGCAGTGATTATGTGGCGCTCACGCGCAATCGCCGCCTGCAGGATTCGCAGGTCGAGGATGAATGGAGTTCGTTCGTGCGGTCAGTTGCGCAGGCTGTGAATCGGCGCGGGGATCTTGCCGGCAAAGGCGGCGAAGCGGGCCGACTGGCCCACATTGCGCACGGGTGTGATGACGCTTTCGCCGAAGAGACCGCCAAAGGCCACGAAGTCGCCCGCTTCTTTGCCCGGCACGGGAATGACCCGCACGGCCGTCGTCTTGCCGTTGATCATGCCGATGGCCATTTCGTCGGCGATGATCGCGGCAATGGTCACCGCGTCGACCGAGCCGGGAATGGCGATCATGTCCAACCCAACCGAACAGACGCTGGTCATGGCTTCGAGCTTCTCCAGGGTCAGCGCGCCGGCCGCTACGGCCGCCGCCAGTTCCTGATCTTCGCAGACCGGGATGAAGGCCCCGCTCAAACCGCCCACGGATTGGGAGGCAAAGGAGCCGCCTTTCTTGACCGCATCGTTCAGGAGCGCAACGATGGCCGTAGAGCCGGGTGCGCCGATAGCGTCTACGCCCAGAATGCGCAGAATTTCGCCGACGCTGTCACCGACGTTGGGCGTCGGGGCCAGGGAAAGATCGACTACGCCGAAGGGCAGATCCAGCGCGGCGGCCACCCGCCGGCCGATCAATTCGCCGCTGCGGGTCACCCGAAAGGCCGTGCGCTTGATCTCATCGGCCAAATCGTGGAGTCCAAGATTCTCTGCGCCGTCCCGGGCGATGCGCCGCTCTAGCGCCCGGGCAATGACGCCGGGACCGCTGACGCCCACGTTGATCACCGCTTCCGGCTGATCAAGCCCGTGAATCGCGCCGGCCATGAAGGGGTTGTCCCCCGGTTGGTTGGTAAAGACGACGAATTTGGCCGCGGCAAAGCCCCCCTGGGCCGCGCTCGCCTCTGCCAGCGCCTTGACGGCCTCCCCCATCTTGACGACGGCATCCATGTTGATGCCGTAGCGGGTGGAGCCGACATTGACCGAACCGCAAACGTTGCGGGTCTCACTCAGGGCAACGGGCAGCGCCTCGATCAGGGCATGATCCGCGGCATGAAAGCCGTTGGCCACGTCGGACGAAAAGCCGCCCAGAATATCGACGCCCACGGCGGCGGCGGCTTCATCCAAGGCGTGGGCGACAGTCACGAAGCCGGCGGCGTCGAAGCCGCTGCAGACGTGGGCAACGGGCGTGACCGCGATCCGCTTGTTGACAACCGGGATGGCGTATTCCGCGCCGATGGCGTCACAACTTTCGACCAGGCGTCCGGCATAGCGTTCGATTTTGGCGTGAATGGCGCTGCAGGTGTCGGCTACGCTGTCCCGCCGGCAGTCGAGCAGACTCAGCCCCAACGTCACGGCGCGCACGTCCAGATTTTCCTTCTGGATCATATCGACGGTGTTCAAAATCTGATCTGAGCGTATCATCGACGTTCGCTTTCTGGGCGTAAATAGAACGCGGATTTTCGGGATCGGGCGGATCTTTGCAGATATTTCTTGAACTAATCCGTTCAATCCGCCCAATCCGGAAAATCCGCGTTCTATGCAGTTACTTCTACATGACTTCGTTTGTGGCGCGGAAGATATCATGATGCTGGAGCACCATGTTGAGCCCTTTTTCCTGGGCGAAACGGGCCAGGTCGGTGCGGACCTGCTGCATCGATCCACAGTTGCTGAGATCGATGATCAAGATCATGATGTAAGTTCCTTCATGCACCGTGGTGGAAAGGTCGAGGATGTTGATGCCATGTTCGACGCAGAAGCCCGCCACCGTCGCCACAAAGCCGATGCGGTCGGGGCCGCTGGCCGTGAGGACGTAGCTGTGCTCCGGCAGGGCGCCGGGCGCGGGCGCGGCATCATGCACCTGGGTGATGGCCGCTTCGATAACCGTTTCGCTGTTGGCGTCCAGTTCGGCCAGCTTGCGCTCGATGGCTCGCTTGGTGACCGTCGGCGGAAACGAAGCCAGCAGAATCATGGTGAAATAGCCGCTGAGGACACTCTGGCGCAGATCGGCGATGTCGCCTTCCAGCGCGCCCAAGGCGCCGGCAACCTCGTAGATAATCCCCACCCGATCCCGGGACATGATCGAAATGACGAACAGGTTCCCAATCTCTCCCACCATCAAATGTCCAGGTTCGCCTGATCGGCATGGGTCTGAATGAAGCGGCGCCGGGGCGGAACGCTGCTGCCCATGAGCATGTCAAAGGTGCGGTCGGCTTCCGCGGCATCTTCGATGCTGACCTGGAGCACCGTGCGATTCTCGGGATTCATGGTGGTTTCCCAGAGCTGTTCATCATTCATCTCGCCCAAGCCCTTGTAGCGCTGGTCGATGCGCACATTGTCGCTGCCGACTTGGCCGCGCAGTTCTTCCAGCGCCTTCTCGTTGTAGACATATTCGCTTGAGCGACGGTTGCGGCCGTTTTCACTGCGCGTCACCGTCACCCGGTAGAGGGGCGGCTGTGCAATGTAGAGGTGCCCGGAATCGACCAGGGGCTCCATGTAGCGGAAGAAGAGCGTCAGCAAGAGCGTGCGAATGTGGGCGCCGTCCACATCGGCGTCGGTCATCAAGATGATGCGGTGATAGCGCAGACCGTCCAGCGAGAAATTCTCGCCGATATTGGTGCCCAACGCCGTGATGAGGGCCTGGACTTCCTTGTTGGCCAGCGCTTTGTCCAGGCTGGTCTTCTCAATATTGAGAATCTTGCCGCGCAGGGGCAGAATGGCCTGGAAGCGACGGTCGCGGCCCTGTTTGGCCGTGCCGCCGGCGCTATCGCCCTCGACAATATAGAGTTC
>CAYZLP010000040.1:0-10999 GCA_964478635.1 uncultured Caldilineaceae bacterium | reverse complement strand
CGGGTGTCCTCACCCGTGAAGTTGGGGTCGTTGTCTTTGAGATAGCCCTGCTTGCGGGCGTAGTCATTGACCTGGCGCGTGATGGCCGCACGCAGGCCGGTCAGGTGGCTGCCGCCGTCGGGCGTGTTGATCGTGTTGGCGAAGGCATGGAGCGAATCGCTGAACCCGTCGGTATACTGGATGGCCGCTTCAACCATGGTTGTCTCAACTTCTTGATCCACGTAGATGGGATCGTTGATCGTGGTACGATTCTTGTTGAGATAGCGGACAAACGACTTCACACCGCCCTCGAAATAGAAGCGGATTTCCCGGGGTTGTTCCGGCCGCTCATCCACCAGAATGATGTCCACGCCGCGGGTCAAAAACGCCATCTCTCGAAAGCGGGTCGCTAGGGTATGATAGTCATAGTCCAGTACCTGGAAGATCGTGTCGTCGCGCAGGAAGGTCTGGATGGTGCCCGTGTCATCCTTGGCGCACTTGCCGATCACCTCTACATCGGTGACGGGCACGCCCCGCTCGAAGCGCTGCCGGTAAATTTTGCCGTCGCGCTTGACCTTGGTCTCCATCCACTCGCTCAGGGCATTGACCGCACTAACGCCCACGCCATGGAGACCGCCGGAGACCTTGTAGCCGCCACCACCGAACTTGCCGCCGGCGTGGAGTTTGGTCATGACGACGGTCACGGCAGGCAGCCCGGTCTGTTTCTGAATGTCGACAGGAATGCCCGCGCCATTGTCCTCGACGCTGACGCTATTGTCCTTGTGAATGGTGACGCGGATGGTGTCGCAGCGCCCCTGCATGGCTTCATCGATGGCATTATCCACTACCTCGTACACCATGTGATGCAAGGCTTTCGTATCCGTACCGCCGATATACATGCCGGGACGGCGGCGGACCGCCTCAAGCCCTTCCAGCACCTGAATCTGATCGGCGCCGTAGACAAAATCCGTGTTTCTTTGCGTAGCCACAACATCCTCCAACAGGTAAGGCCGGCCGGGAAAACCCACGCCGGCAAATTAAGCGAACAATTACAGACCCGGGCCAGCGTCGCCAGTGGAACCATCGGCCGAAGGCTCATAGAGCGCTGCCGGAGCGCCGACCAGTTTCAGCCATCGAGTGCGATAGAAGACCAACAACGCCATGGCCAGGCCCGTTCCGATATAGGCATTGACCAGAATCGCCGTCACCGTCCCCAGCGGCGCCGCCCGTCCAATCGACGAGAGGATGATGCTGAAACCAACGGCGATTAGATTTGTCAACAGGATAAAGAATAGGGTGGCGCCAAAATTGTTGCGGACCAGCATGACGCTGTGGGAGATTCCTTCGCGGATCGACAGCTTGTCCAGCACGATGCCCGCGGTTACAAAATAGAAGAAAACCAGCGCCAGGAAGGTCAACACGAACAGACCGAAGGCCAATGCCGTCGCCGCAGCCGGGAGAAAGAGCAAGATCGGCACGGCGAGAATATTCACGGCCAGGTAGAACGTCATCAAACCCAGGCCCAGCAATATGACAAAGCCTACGATCTTTGCCCAGCTACCCAACACGTCGGACGCAAATGTTCCGGCAGATGCCGCCTTTGTGCCATGGCCGATCGGCAAGCGTTGGGCCAACATGGTCAGATAGATGACGCCCAGCAACAATGCCAGGGCCCCGAGCGCGAGAAAGATGCCCACCACGGCCGGCCAACTACCAATTTGAATCACGCCCTGCCCCGGCATGGGCCCCATGACGCGCATCATGCTCGGCACGTGGACCAGGGTCTGGTTGGCCAGCATGCGCCAGAGATTGGTGGCGTTCCCATAGTCGGCGACAAAGGGGCTGACCTGGGTTGCCATCTCCGCCAACTCACTCGGCATGCCTTCGGTCGCGGCCATGGCGCCGTAGAGATCCGCAAGTTGGCCGAAAAGCGTGCCCATACTCAGGCGGGGCAGAAACCAGATGGCGAGATCGATCAACACCGGAATAATGAGCAGTTCAATCCGTCGACCCAGAAAGCGATAGCCGGCCGACAAGCTGTCAATGACACCCAAAAAAGACTCTCTTTGGCTTGTGAATCGTCACTTTGCACAACGGGATAATTTTACCATAGAACGTTGGGAAAAGTGAATTTTGACATGCCCTGATTGGAACGTGTGTTCGGTGCGATAATGGGCTCGCGACACGGTCATTCCCGTAGCTGCAACGTCCGGCGAATCTCCAATATTGACCCGTGTTCATGCCATCCGCTACAATCTCCGTACGCGCCCATGCAACGCTGAAATTTCGCACCGATAGTGAGGCATCATCTTATGACTTCTTTCGTGATTGAAGGCGGCCATCCCCTGGAGGGCGCCATTCGCCCCATCGGCAACAAAAACGCTGCGCTGCCGCTCCTGGCCACCTGCCTTTTGACCGATGAGACGGTCACGCTGCATAACGTACCCGACATTGGCGACGTGCGCACCATGCTGCAGATCCTGTCGGGGCTGGGGGTCGCCGTAAACGCCCAGGGCGCCACGATTCACCTCAACGCACGGGGGGTCAACAGCACCCAACCCGATGCAGACCTGTTCGCCCAGATTCGCGGTTCGCTCACGCTTATGGGGCCGCTGCTGGCCCGCCACGGCCACTTTCAGGTCGATAGCTCCGCGGGCGGCGACGATATCGGCCGGCGGCGCATCGATACCCACATCCAGGTATTCGAAGCGCTGGGCGCGGAATTGCTCCACAACGGCCGCTTTGAGCTGCGCGCGCCTGCCGGCTTGCACAGCTACGATATTCTCATGGATGAGACTTCGGTTACGGCCACGGAAAACGCGGTAATGGCCGCCGCTTTGGCCCATGGCACCACCATCCTCCGCAATGCCGCCAGCGAGCCCCACGTCCAGGACGTGTGCAATCTGCTGGTGAAGATGGGGTGCCATATCGAGGGCATTGGCAGCAATACGCTGACGGTCCACGGCCAGAAGTCGCTCAAAGGGGGCGAATTTACCATCAGCCCCGATTTCATTGAGGTGGGAAGCTATATCGGGTTGGGCGCGATCACGCCGGGTGAGTTGCGGATCCAGGGCGTCGTCCCCGAACACCTGCGCATGATGGAGATGGTCTTCAAGGATCGGCTCGGCGTGCGCATGCACCTGGAGCGGGATCTTGCGTCCACGGCGCCTAATGCCCACGTACTTGTGGTCGAGAACGACCAGGAATTGCGCATCCGGTCGGACTTTGGCGGCGCAGTGCCCAAGATCGATGACGCGCCCTGGCCCGCTTTCCCGCCCGACCTGATGAGCATCGCCGTGGTCACCGCAACCCAGGCGGAAGGCACGGTCATCATTCACGAGAAGATGTATGAGAGCCGCCTTTACTTCGTCGACAAGCTCATCAGCATGGGGGCGCAAATCATCCAGTGCGATCCCCATCGCGTGGTCATCGTCGGCCCGCGCCTGCTCCACGGTCAGCCGGTCAGCAGCCCCGACATCCGCGCCGGCATGGCCCTGGTGCTGGCGGCCCTGGCGGCAGAGGGCGTCACGACCATCGGCAATGTCGAGCAGATCGACCGGGGCTACCAGAACATCGACGAAACGCTGCGCCACCTCGGCGCCCGGATAGAACGCGTTGAGCCCTAAACCGCAGCGAAACTCTGGGCAACGGGCAATCATTATCGGTTGCGGCGTAGAACTCGGCCGTTTTTTGCTGTATCGGATGCATTGCTCATTCACCATCTGGCAGGAACCATTCAAATCGAGGTCGCCATGTCATCTGCAGAAACGCCCAGGGCCGTGATCGCCATCGGCGGCAACTCTCTGATCAAGGACAAGCATCATCCCGAAGTACATCATCAATGGGACGCCGTACGCGAGACGGCCTCCAACATTGCCGACATCATCATGGCGGGGTGGAATGTGGTGGTCACCCACGGCAACGGCCCTCAGGTCGGCTTCATTCTGCGCCGCAACGAAATCGCGGCCCACGAAGTCCATACCACGCCCCTGAGTCTCATCGTCGCCGACACCCAAGGGGCCATCGGCTACATGCTGCAGCAGGCCCTCAATAACGAATTTCACCGACGCGCCATACCGCGCCAATGCCTGGCGCTGGTAACCCAGGTGCTGGTGGACGATGCCGATCCCGCATTTGAGAATCCCACCAAACCCATCGGCGGCTTTATGGATGAGGCCACGGCCCGGCGTTTTGAAACGGCGGGCTGGCGGGTCGTCGAGGATGCCGGCCGGGGTTGGCGGCGAGTGGTTGCCTCGCCGGAACCGCAGGAGATCGTCGAGGCCGAAGCCATTGCCCAGGCCCTGGCCCTGGGCTGGACCGTCGTGGCCGTGGGCGGCGGCGGCATTCCCGTGGCGCGCAACAGCGACGGGGAGCTGCGGGGGCGTTCGGCCGTCATCGACAAGGACAAGGCCAGCAGCCTGCTGGCGACCGCGCTGAACGCCGATCTGCTCTTGATCAGCACGGGTGTGGAAAAGGTTGCCCTGAATTTCGGCACGCCCGAGCAGGTCGAACTCGACCGGATGACCGTGCGTGAAGCGGAGCTGTACATGGCTGCCGGCCAATTTGCGCCCGGCAGTATGTTGCCCAAGATCCAAGCCTGCATTCGCTTTCTGGAACACGCGCCGGCCGACGCCTATGCCCTGATCACCAATCCGGAGAATCTGGACCGGGCCATCCGGGGCGAAACCGGGACACGGATTGTCAAGGAGTAGTTGCAGCTTCAAAAGGGGCGAAAATCGTTTGTCCTGTCCCGGTTGATGCAGTACAATGCAGTTGCCTTAACTTTCTTCTGAACGATGCCTTCCGATTTCGTCGTTCGCCGAACGCTTTTCGCCGGTTTCATCCAACTGTCCCAGAAGTAGATTCAACACCAGCCAAATAAGGGAGGACATGCATCAATGCGTAACCTACGTCCGTTTGGAGCAATGACCCTGATCTTGCTGTTCGCGCTCCTGCTCAGCGCGTGTACGGCCGTGCCCGCGGTACCGGCCGCGGAAGCGCCTGCAGCGGAGGGCGAAGCCGCCGCCACGGAAGCGCCCGCCGAGGAAGCGGAGACCGCGACGACCGACATCGGCAGCCCAGAGAACCCCATCAAGGTGCTGTTCGTCCCATCGGTTGACGCGCAGGTTATCGTCAGCGGCGGTGAAATTATGGCCAATGCGCTGAATGAAGCGACCGGCCTGAATTTTGAGGTCAGCGTGCCGACTTCCTATGCCGCCACCATTGAGGAGATGTGCGCCTCGCCAGACAACTCCATGGGCTTCATTCCCGGCCTGGGTTATGTCCTGGGCAACCAGCTTTGCGGCGTCGATGTTTCCTTCAAGGCCGTGCGCTTCGGCAATGACGTCTACTGGGCCCAGATTCTGGTCCCCCGCGACGGCGACATCCAGACGCTTGAAGACCTGAACGGCAAGAAATGGGCCTATCCTGACGCCGGCTCGACCTCCGGCTACCTGGCCATTCTGCCCCTCTTTGCCGAAAACGGTATCGAGCCGGGTGAGACGCTGGAAGCGGGCGGCCACACGGGCGCGGCCCGGGCCGTCTACAGCGGTGAAGCCGACTTTGGCACCACCTTCTTCAGCCCGCCGCTGAAGCCGGAAGGCGAACCGGCCTGGGCGCCCGGCGACGATCCGGAAATTCCTGCAGACTTGATCGAAAGCTGTGGTCCGAACGACGACGGCAGCCGGCTCATGTGCGGTGACTGGCGTGTGCTCGACGCCCGCGCCAGCATGCGTGAGGAGGCTCCGGACATCATTCAGCAGGTGAAAATCCTGGCCCTTTCCCCTGCCATTCCGAACGACACGCTCTCCTTCTCGCCCGACTTCCCGGCCGATCTCCGTGCCGAGATCGAAGTGGCCCTGGCCGATTTTGCCGAAACCGAAGCCTGGGACGAGTCCATCGGCAATCAGGACTTCTACGGCTGGACCGGCATCAATCCGGCCAGTGACGCCGAATATGACGTGGTCCGCGCGATGATTGAGCAAGCCGGCCTGACCCTGGAAGGTCTCGGGGAATAGCGCCCGTTGCGGCGGCTTCGCTTTGGTGGAAACGCCGGAGCGTCGAGCATTTTGTTCGTTCAACGAGTTGAAGTCGTAGCCTGAGCCTGTCGAAGGCGGATCCGCCTTCGACAGGCTCAGGCTACGACAACTTACACGACGAAGACTCAAACGCCGCAGGCTTCATCGGCTATTTCCCATCTCTCATTACGCACGCGCCGGCATGAAACCAATTCTCCAGATTCAAAATCTTACCAAAGTCTACGACAACGGCGTACGCGCCCTCCAGGACGTCAGCTTCGATGTGGAGCCGGGACAGTTCCTGGCCGTCATCGGTCTGAGCGGCTCCGGCAAGTCGACGCTCCTACGCTGCATCAACCGCCTGATCGATCCGACGGACGGGCGCATTCTTTTTGGCGGCGTTGATGTGGTCAAGGCCAACGATGCCGAACTGCGCCGAGTCCGCCGCCAAATCGGCATGGTTTTCCAGCACTTCAACCTGGTCAACCGCTCCACCGTTCTCAACAACGTCTTGGCCGGCCGCCTGGGCTACACCAGCCCGGCATGGAGCCTGTTTCACCGCTTCTCTGCCGAGGACGTGCAAATGGCCTATGTGCAGTTGGAGCGCATCGGGCTGGCCGAGAAGGCGGAAAATCGCGCCGATGCCCTCAGCGGCGGCCAGCAGCAGCGCGTGGGCATTGCCCGGGCCCTGATGCAGGATCCCAAGCTGATCCTGGCCGATGAACCGGTCGCCAGCCTGGATCCCGTGCTGGCTCATAGCATCATGCGCTATCTGGAAGAGATCAACCGGGAAGACGGCGTGACGGTTCTCTGCAGCCTCCACTTTCTCGACCTGGTCCACGCCTATGCCGACCGCGTCATCGCACTGAACGACGGCAAGCTCATGTTCGACGGTCCGCCGGAGGCCATCGATGACGCCAAATTCAAAGATATCTACGGCAAAGAAGCCGAACGCGTAGGGTAATTGCACACATGAATCGGTCGCTACGTCTGGGGATTTTTATTGTTCTGGCCATCGTGGTCTACGCCTACGGCTTCACCGTGACCCAGGTGAACCTGGAAGAATTGGGCTCGCCCGCGCGCCAGGAATCGCTCACGCGCATTCTGCGCGCCCTGGCCCGGCCGGATTTCGTGGAGTTTGATCAGGTAGAAATCGTCGTCGAGCGGCCGATCTTCGTGCCCTGCCCCGCCACCGGTGAGCCGCCCGCGCCTGCGATCGACCCGACCGGCCCCTACATGGAAGCGCCAACCTGCGCCGAGCCGGAGAGCGAAATCTTGGTCGAAGGCTACAACTTCGCGCCCAATACCACAGGTCCGCTGAATTTCATTCCGCCCAGCGGGGTCTCGCTCCAACTGGCCCGGATCGAGACGGACGGCGGCGGCAATTTCAGCCAGGTCGTCGAACTGCGCGATCGAGTGAGCGAGGAAGCCCAATACTTGCGGGCCATCACCCGCAAGAATGAAGGCTGGCCCCGCCTGAGCCAGAATGGCCGGGACACGATCGACAAGATCATCGAGACGGTCTTCATGGCGCTCTTGGCTACAACGCTGGGCACGATGCTGGCCATCCCTGTTAGCTTCTTTGCGGCCCAGAACATCATGCGCCCCATTACCAGTCCCCTGCCCAGCGTGGCGCTGTCGATCATGGCGGTGCCGTTGGGCGTTTGGGGCGGCGCCCAGCTGGCGAACTGGCTGGGGGAAGTGCCCGGTATCTTTGGTAATAGCGCGCTCATGCACCTGGGCGGCATGGCGCTCTCCGGAGCGCTGGCCTTCGGCGCGCTGCGCCTGGCGCTGCCGCCGACCACGGAAACCCGGGCCAGCCGGAGCCAATCGGCGGTGGTCATGCGCTTTGTCGCGTCGCTGGCTTCAGTACTGCTGCTGGTGCTGGGTCTCTTCTATCTGAGCGACCTCTTGATCGCAATCGGCACGATGCTCGCACCCCGCATGGGCGCATTCGCGTTTCTGGCCGATTTCATTGCCGATATCGGTGAAATCTTCCGCCTCATCTTGGGGCCGGCCTGCGCGCTGGTGGGCGGCGGCGTCATGGCCAGCCTGGCCGGTCGTCTGGGCCAGGTCATGGTCGAGCGGGTCTCGCCGGCCACGGGCAAGGTGCTCAACTTCGTATTGGCCGGTCTGGCCGGCGCCGTGCTGTTTGTGCTCATTGCCCTGGGCATTGCCTGGCTCTATCAGATTACTGCAGTCCGCTATATCATCGTCTGGCCTGCCATCATCGGCGCACTGTTGGGACTCTTCGTGGCGCTTCGCACGCCCTATGACGCATCGTTGCCCATCGGGATGACGATCTACACCGTTACCCGCACCATTCTCAACGCCCTCCGCTCCGTAGAAGCCCTGATCATGGTGATTATCTTCGCGGTGTGGGTCGGTATCGGCCCCTTTGCCGGTGTGCTGGCTCTGGGCCTGCATACGGTCGCCGCCCTGGCCAAGCTCTACTCAGAGCAGGTCGAGAGCATCTCTGAAGGCCCCTTGGAGGCAGTACAGGCCACGGGCGCCAATCGTCTGCAGATGATCGTCTTTGCCGTGATTCCCCAGATCATTCCGCCCTACATTTCGTTCACCATGTACCGCTGGGATATCAACGTGCGCATGTCGACCATCATCGGCTTTGCCGGCGGCGGCGGCATCGGCTTCCTGCTGCAGCAGAACATCAACCTGCTCAACTACCGAGCGGCCAGCGCCCAGATTATCGCCATTGCCGTGGTCGTGTCGCTCATGGATTACCTGAGTTCCGCCTTGCGTCAGCGGACGCTCTAAAGCAACGTTAACAAAGATTTCGACAGACGTTTACAATTCCCGTGTACGATTGCCGTGACTATTCAGCCATCGGCCAAATAGAACGCGGATTGAGCGGATTAGGCGGATTCCCGCTGATCGATCTCGATGAAGATCCGCCCAGATTCGGTAAATCGTTCGACTGAGCGTTCGACTGAGCTCACGCTGAAGTCTCACGCCGAAGTCTCACGCCGAAGTCCGCCTAATCAGCGTTCCATGTCGCAATTTGTCGCCTAGACCCTTCTAACGTTGACGCCATTGGGCAGCCAAAGTATACTGACTGACAGTGTTGACATCTCGTCTCCCGAGAGGCGAATTCCGTTGTGCGGCCCGACCATTTCGCCGGTAGGAGGAAATCTGTGGCTGTAACATCTCCGCCTGCGTCCAGCCCGCCCCACAAACGCTTTCGGTGGATGGACGTACAGGAACAACTGACGGGCTATCTCTTTATCTTGCCCGCACTAATCCTCGTCGGTCTCTTCGGCATTTTTCCAATCGCATACGCTTTCTACATGAGCCTCCGGCGTTGGCGCGTCGTCGATCGCGGTTTTGTCGGCTTTGCCAACTACGAAAAGGCCATCGGCGACTGGATGGGCCTGATCCTGTTTGTCGCCGGCTTCGCAATCTGGGTTGCGGCATATTACATCTGGGAGCGGGCATTCGAGGCGCGTTCCGGGCGGGTCATGGCCAGCCGCCTCTTTATTGCCGCTGTCCTCATCGTTGGCGGCGCTTTTGTGGCCTTCGGATGGGGGCGCATGATGGCTGCGGGAGACGACGATTTTCTGAACTCATTGCCCATTACGCTCTACTATGCCCTGGGCTCCGTGCCGGTTCAACTGGCCCTGGCGCTGGTTCTGGCCTATATCCTGTTCCAGCGCATCAAAGGGCGTGAGTTCTTCCGCATGGCCTACTTCCTGCCCTACGTCACCCCCGTCATTGCCACAGCGCTGGTTTTTCGGGTCATCTTCAGTCCCCGTCCTACCTCGATCGCCAATCGTTTTCTGGAAGTGTTGGGGATTCCCGCCCAGAAATGGCTTTTCGAACCCACGCCGGTGCTGCACCTGATCACGGGCAATGATGCGATCCAGGGCTTTTGGGCGGGGCCGAGCCTCGCGCTGGTCTCGATTATCTTCTTTGGCGTGTGGACCTACGTAGGTTACAACGTCGTCATCTTCCTGGCTGGGTTGGGCAACATTCCGACGACGCTCTACGAAGCGGCCGAAATCGACGGCGCCAACGAATGGCAACTTTTCCGCCACATTACGATCCCCCTGCTCTCGCCGGTCACCTTCTATCTTTCACTCATCGGCTTTATCGGTACCTTCAAAGCCTTTAACCACATCTACGTCATGCAGCAGCCCTCCGCCCAGGGGACGGTGGAGACGGCCAGCGTTGCCATCTTCAACACCTTTTACAAGGCGAGTCAGTTCGGCTATGCAACGGCCCAGGCCATGCTGCTCTTCGGTATCATTCTCTTCCTGACTTTCGTGCAGAATCGGATCTTCGGCAAGCGAGTGTTTTATGGCTAATACGGCAGAATCTCTTCCCACGACCCAGAGCGGCGCCGGCGCCCTGGAGGCAAGCGGGCGCCCCGGATTTCGCATTCCCTGGGCCCAGATGCTGATGTACTTAATTCTCATCATCGGCCTCGTTCTGGCCATTCTGCCTTTCTTCTGGATGGTTTCCGCATCTTTGATGACCTATGGTGAGACGGCTACCCGGCAATGGCTCCCTAAGGTTCCCCAATTTGGCAACTATCTCGAGGCATGGAACGAGGCGAATTTCTCCAAATATTTCTGGAACAGCGTCATCATCACGTCGATCACCATTATCGGCCAGCTGACGACTTCGATCCTGGCCGGCTATGCCTTTGCCCGCATCCGCTTCTTCGGGCGGGACTTCATCTTTGCCCTGATGCTCAGCACCATCATGATTCCCGCCGTCGTCACCATGATTCCCAATTTCCAGCTGGTGAGCGGGCGCATTCCCTTCATCCCCTTGCCCGGCGGCTCTTGGCTCAATACGCTCCAGGGGATCACCGTGCCCTATATGGTGAGCGTCTTCAGCATTTTCCTCTTGCGTCAATTTTTCGCGCAGGTGCCCTGGGAATTATGGGATGCGGCCCGGATCGACGGTTCCGGCCACCTCCGCTTCCTGATCCAGATCGTGCTGCCCATCAGCAAGGCAGCCATTCTCACGGTCATGATCTT
>CAYZLP010000039.1:2367-14174 GCA_964478635.1 uncultured Caldilineaceae bacterium | reverse complement strand
TTGAGAGACCGTTTTGACCGCAACTGCTGAGTTCTCGACGCCAGAATTCCCAAACGAACCATCGATACCTGACGGGTCGGGGGGCGACCCATCCTTGGCCGGCGCGCCGTTAGCCGGCGCCGCCATTGCCGCCATTCGGCAGGCTGCGGACAGGGACCGCCTGGTCGACCAGCCTGCGCAAACGCGCAATGTCTGGCAGCCGGACACCTGGCTTATCCAGCAGCTCTGGCACGCCCTGGCCGACGCCGGCGAGGCCGGGGCGGCCATGCGCGTGGCCGAACGAACCGCGGTCCGGGATCCGCTGGCGCCGACCCAAGCTCTCTATCGCCTTGCGCTGCATGGCGCCGCCCGGCCCGAGCTGGCGGACCAGATTGCGCGTGAAATGCAGCGCCGGCAGCGCGCCCTTTTGGGACCGCTTCAGCCGGAAGAGGCGCTGCGCCGCAGCGAACAGCTGCTGCTGGCTGCCGCCGCAACCGCCGCCATCGGCCGGATTTCAATGGCGTGCGCCTACTTGGAGCGTCTGGATCAGATCAAGGGTGGCTGGGATCACCTCTTTCCCAATCCCGAATTGCGCACCCTGCTGGCCGAAACCACGGCCCGCATCGGCTTGCATCCACTGACGTCCGCCCTGATCCGCGCGTCTCTGCGGCGTTTCGGGGAGGCCGGCGCACATTATCTGCAGCAGATTGCCGATGCGGTTGCCGATCAACTGGCCCATGACAACGCGCCGCCGGCCGTGGCACGTCTCCTCCTGCGCTGCGTCGAGACGATCCGCTACGCCACCCTGGTGACCATGCACAGCCACCGGGTTGCCATCGGCATCCTGGCCCGGGCCGGTCTGGCCGACGAAGTCATGGCCCACTTGAGCACCGTCGGGCGCGTCCAGGAAGCCCGCCGCGAAAGCGGTCTTTCCCTGCGCAAGAACGATCAGTCCCTTCTGCGCCAGGTCAAGCGTCCCCAGGCCGACGCCGATGTCGACTTCCTGGTCTATACGTTGCAGGATGCCATCCGCGCCATGCCCGTGCGCCAGATCACGCGCGAGCAGCGGATCGAGCTGAGCCGCCAGCTGGCCGCCCTGGGTATGCGCTCCGACGGCTGGACCGCGGCCGGCGCGGCCGGCACGCTCATCGATCTGGGCGCGCTCAAATTCGCAACGGAGGTGGTGGACAACATCGCGCCCAATGACCCGACCCGCAGCGAAGGCGCCATTGCTCTGGTCGACGGCCTTCTGCGCACCGGGGAGGTCGAACGGGCCGCGGAAGAGAGTCACAAAGCCCTGGAGTGGGCCGGCTCCTTTGAGGGCGACAATGCCGTCCGGGCCACCGTCTGGGGATTGGCCGAAGTCTATCTCGATCACGGCAGGCCGCAAGATGCTCTCGATCTGCTGGCCACGCGTCTATCTGAGCCGGGCTTTTTTGCGCGCTTGCGCGGTCTCTTTCTGCCCCAATGGGACGATGACGAACTGCGGGACAACCGCCTGCGGCTGGCCGCCCGCCTCCAGCAGAATCCCTATGGAGCCGGAGTCGATGAGCTCCTGCATGAATTGCGCCAGTGGGCGCCTCGCCTATTGGAGGGAGAGGCGCTGATCAATTTCTACACCGATGGCTTGGTCGAACCGCTGCTGGATGCCGGGAGGACGGACCTGGTGACTACACTCCTGCCCGAGGTCGGCCAGGCCCTTGCCGCCAGTGCGGGCAAGCATGCCAACCACGTCGAGCGCGTGGCAACACTGCTTGCTTCCCGCCTGGACGCGGGGGATTTCAGCGCCCGGGATACGGAGGCAATCTCTGGATTTCTCACCGATCTTTGGCAGGCCGACAGCAGCCGGGGACTCTGGCAGACCGTCTATGGCGTGGCCGGCAGTCTGCCGCTGCTGCGCCGGCTGGAGGGAGCGGACGCATTGGAAGACCTGGCCCGCGTAGCCGATAACGAGGGTGGGCAATGGTCGAATCAGCGGTAGCGATTTGAGAGCCTACCGCCCCAACCCGCTGATCCGTCCCTTCTCCAGGGCAAGCACGCCGTTTTGACCACAGGCGCGCACGACATGAATCAGGGGGGCAAAACGCGTATCCTGGGTGTACCCCTTGCGGTAGCGAGCGTAGATCTGCTGGACGATCACGGCGATCTTGAAGCAGCCAAAGACGTAATAATAGAGAACATTGGGAACGGCCCGGCCGCTGGCTGCGACATAGCGTTCTACGACCTCCGCCCGGGTGTAGTTGCCCGGCAGCAGCGTAATGCCGAGCAGATGGGTGAGCGCAGGCGGATCGTCCGGCTCGATCCAATAGCCCAGGGTCGTGCCCAGATCCATCAAGGGATCGCCCACGGTGCACATCTCCCAGTCCAGCACAGCCCGCACCCGGGTCAGGTCTGTTGGATCGAGAACAACGTTGTCATGCTTGAAGTCGTTGTGAATTAGTGTCGCGCCCTGTTCCGGCGGCAGGTTGGCGGCCAGCCAGTCGATGATTGTTTCGACCGCGACAATCTCATCCGTCTGGGCGTTGTGATAACGTTTGGTCCAGCCGCCGACCTGGCGCGCCACGTAGCCTTCGGGACGACCCAGATTCCCCAGCCCGGCCGCGTCAACGTCAAGGGCGTGAATCTCGGCCAGAGTATCCACCACGGCTGCCGAGATGCCCTGCATCATCGCCGGCGTCAGCGTAAGATCCGCGGGCGGCTGCGTGCGTAGAATGATGCCCGTCACCCGCTCCATAACGTAGAAGGGCGCGCCGATCACCGTCTCATCTTCGCAATAGACCAGAGGTCGAGGCGCTTTGTCCCAGACGCGGCTGAGTCCGCTGAGCACGCGGTATTCGCGGCCCATGTCGTGGGCCGACTGAATGTTGGCGCCAAAGGGCGGTCGACGGAGTACCAGTTCCTGGTCACCAATTTGGAGCAAATAGGTCAGATTTGAGAAACCGCTGGGGAACTGGCCGACCGTCAGCGGGCCGGACAATTCCGGGATCTGGGTCGTTAGATACGCCTGAAGCGCCCTGGCATCCAGTTCTTCTCCACTGCGCACATCTGCCGCCCGGTCAATCATCGTACCTCCCTCAAGCTCTCCGGTCCATCCGTGATCATGAGTTGTCTTCCCCGCAACGCGCCGGCTGGTCCCGCATTACACCTACGCCGCGGTCTGCCCGCCGTCGATGGTCATCATGTGGCCGGTGACGAACGAAGCCGCATCGGAACAGAGCCAGACGACCGCAGCGGCTACCTCTTCCGGCTCGCCAGGCCGGCGTATGGCCTGGCTGCGGATCCAACCCTGGAGCATACGTTCGTTTTCGAAGACGGGCGTGACCATCGCCGTACGAATGAAGCCGGGACAGACGGCATTGACGCGTATGTTGGCCCGGCCATATTCCAGGGCTGCCGTCTTGGTGAGCCCGGCCACGCCATGTTTGGAGGCAATGTAGGCGCTGTAGCCCGGCGCCCCGACCAGGCCCAACACCGAGGCCGTGTTGACGATCGCGCCGCCGCCGGCCGCAGCCATGACGGGGAGTTCCGCCTTCATGCAGCGCCAGACGCCGTTCAAATTGACGTCGATGATGCGCATCCACAGCGCTTCGCTGTGCTCGTGCACCGGACCCATTTCTGCGGCCGTATAGGCGATGCCCGCGTTGTTGTGTGCATAGTCGATGCGTCCAAATTCACCCACGGTGCGCTCGATCAGGGCGTTTACTGTTGCGGTATCGGTCACGTCGGTCTGGATTGCCATGACCCGACCGCCGGCGCCCTCGATGAGGTGGGCCGTTTCCTCTGCGCCGCCCAGGTTGATGTCGGACACGACGACCGTGGCCCCGGCAGCGGCCAGTGCTTGCGCCGACGCCCGGCCAATCCCGCTGCCTGCACCTGTTATGATGGCGATTTTTCCATCTAGAGAAGGCGTGTTCAAAGGCTCGCTCCTTATGGTCGGCTGAGACAAAGGTGAAGACTCGGAAGTCAAGTGTCCTGTCTCCAAATCTTCCCGTCCCCGCATCGCGCCACTGCGGCAATCACCCTTACCGATACTCCTTCAGAATCCGGCGCGCCAGCACCATCTTGTGCACTTCGTCCGGGCCGTCGTAGATGCGTGCGGCCCGCTCGTGGCGGAACCAGTAGGCCAGGGGCTTATCGTCGGTCACGCCCAGGCCGCCGTGTACCTGGATGGCTCGATCGAGAACCTGCTGCAGGACGTTGGCGACAAAGAACTTGATGGTCGAGATCTCCACCCTGGCGGCGTACGCGCCCTCTTCGTCGATCTTCCAGGCGGCGTGGAGCACCATCCAGCGGGCTGCATCGATCTCGGCCCGGCTCTCTGCGATCCAGTTCTGGACGGTCTGCTGGTCGGCCAGGTAGGCGGACGAGGAGAGGCGCCGCTTGACTGCGTAGCTGCACATCATCTCCAGGGCCCGCTCGCAGATGCCGATCCAGCGCATGCAGTGGTGGATGCGCCCCGGACCCAGCCGCTCCTGGGCCATGGCGAAGCCCGCGCCCTCCTTGCCAAGCAGGTTGCCCACGGGTACCCGACAATCCTCGAAGACAACCTCGCCGTGGGACGCATGGTCACTGCCCGGCTCGCCCATGACCGAAATGTTGCGCACGAGACGATAGCCGGGCGTATCGGTGGGGACGAGAATCTGGCTGGCCCGGGCATAGCGCTCGCCCTGGGGATCGGTAACGGCCATGACCACGGCAAAGGCTGCGCCGTCGGCTCCGGTCGTGAACCATTTGTGGCCGTTGATCACATATTCATCGCCGTCCCGTACTGCAGTCGTGGCCATATACACGGGATTGGAGCCGGCAAATTCGGGCTCGGTCATGGCAAAACAGCTGCGAATCTCCCCGCGCATGAGTGGACCCAGGAATGCCGCCTTTTGCGCTTCGCTGCCAAAGCGATGCAGCAATTCCATGTTGCCCACGTCCGGCGCCTGGCAGTTGAAGACGTAATGGCCCACCAGACTGCGGCCCAACTCCTGACTGATAAAGGCAAATTCGAGTAGGGAAAGACCCATGCCGCCTTCGGCCACCGGCATAAAGGGCGTCCAATAGCCCATGGCTTGGACGGCGGCTCGTTTCTGGGCCAGTAGGGGCAAAAAGTCTCGAAATTCACCGGCCAACAACTCCCCTTCCAGGGGGATCAATTCATCATTCACAAACGCTCGAATCTGTTCGACGGCGGGCGGTAGCTGCTGCGGCATGCGGAAATCCATGATATCCTCGCCTCTCCTGTTTGGGCTGTGCGCGGAAGTTGCCCGGGGATAGTTGGCGTTTCGGCCTTCGGCGCGTTATTATTCCTTACAGAGAATGAATCGACAAATTGCATATCCACCCACCAGGATGCGCTGGAATTCCCTGGCAGGTATTCCCGACGATGGAGTCATCGCATGTCTACTTCACACTATAGCCGCCGACATTTGAGCGATGTTCTCGCGGCCACGGCGCATCGCTTTCCCGACAAGCCCGCCCTCGTCTTCCGGGAGCAAACGCTGACCTGGCGCGAGGTCGACGAGCAAGTCAACGCGTTGGCCAAGGCCTTTATGGAGTTGGGGATTGTTCACGGCGACCGCATCGGCATCTTCTGCCCGCCCCGCCCCGAGTACGTGATCACCTACATAGCAGCTGCCCGTGTCGGGGCGATTCTGACCGGGTTCAACATCAACTATACGGCCCGGGAAATCATCGAATACGGACAACTGGTCGAACCGGTCACCATGCTGATCGTGGGCGACCTGGGCGTTGCGGAGCAGCTGCAACCCTTGCTGGCCGAAATGCCCTATATTCTCCGCGGCATCGCCATTGGCGAAGACGCGCCGCCAGGCATGCTGCGCTTTGATCAGCTTCTGACCGACGGCGCCACATTGCCGGACGCGCCCCTCCTGGCCCGGATGCAGACCCTGGATGAAGAAGACGGCGCCCTCATAGTCTTCACCGGCGGGACTACCGGCACACCCAAACCCGCACTCTTATCCCACAAGAACATCGTTGCCAACATCGAGGCCCAGAATCGGGCCGTCGGCTTTGTCCATACCGACCGCATTATCCAGCACCTGCCCATGAACCACGTCAGCGGCTGTGTGCTCATTACTGTGGGCGGCATTGTCTCCGGTGCAACCCTCTACCTGCTCGACCGCTTTCACCCGGTTGCCGCCCTGGAGCTTATCCAACGCGAACGGATCACGATTCTGGGCCAGGTGCCCACCATGTTCGCCATGGAATTGCTGGCGCCCGAGTTTCTGGATTTCGACCTCTCTTCGTTGCGCAAGGTGATCGTTGCCGGCGCGCCCACCCCGGAACCGCTCATGCGCCAGATCGCCCGACTGGCGCCCATCGCCATCCACGGCTATGGGCTCACGGAAGCCGCCGGCATGGTGACCTATACGACGCAGGCGGACGGCGTCGAAACACTCCTGCGCAGTGCAGGTAAAGCCCCGCCTGAGGTCGAACTCCGCATTGTGGATGGGGCCCGTCAACCCCTGGCTCAGGGCGAGATCGGGGAGATTGCCCTGCGTAGTGAGTTCGTCATGCTCGGCTATTTCGGCAATCCCACAGCCACGGCCGAACAGATCGACGGGGCCGGCTGGCTGTATACAGGTGACCTGGGCCGTCTTCATGACGACGGCTACCTGGAGATCATGGGCCGGCGCAAAGAGATGTACATCAGCGGCGGCTACAACGTCTATCCCGTCGAGGTCGAAGCCTACCTCATGAGCCATCCCAAAATCGCGGCCTGCGCCTGCATTGGCCGGCCCGATCCGCTCATGGGTGAGGTCGGCATGGTCTTTGTCGTGCCCCATGCGGGTGAAACCCTGCGCGGCAAAGAAGTGCGTGAGTTCTGCAAGATCGGCCTGGCCCGCTACAAGAATCCCCGCTATGTCCAGGTGATCGACGCGCTGCCCGTCACCGATGTGGGCAAGATCGACAAGGCGGCCCTGGCCCGGTCATACCTCAACGGCAGCAACGGGGTGACAAAACCGGCCCATATCCCCATATCCTCGTGACACTTGTCCCTGGCATTTGGGACATCTGTCCCTGCGCACGGGCGCACTGATCCGCTATTATTTTGCATAGACGGCAAATTTGCCGTGGGTGACAAAGGAATCGTGCTCTGGCTATGACGGCGTAGTCAACGTTTTGGTTGTCGGCCGTTCTTTTTTGTTTGAAATATTGTGAAATAAATCACGAATGCTGGTTCCGGTCGCGCATGCGCCGTATCTCCCAAGCGCCGGGGGCAGCACATTGTACAAAGGTTCCGGAGGAGAATAATAATGGCTGGATTCGACGCGGACACGCTGGATATGGTGCTGTCCACCCTCAACAAGTATGCTCAGAAAGAGCTCTCCGACGATGTCCTGTTGGAGTTCGACCACAACGATGAATTCCCCGCCAAAGTCTTAAAAGAGTTATATGACCCCATGCAGTTCGGGCTGCACCTGGTCTTCATTCCCGAAGAGTACGGCGGCCTGGGTGGCGGCGCGTATGACATCTATCGGGTCTCCGAGCGTATGGCGGCCATCGACCTGGGGATCGCCACGGGCGTGCTGGCCACCTTCCTGGGCACTGACCCCATCAGCGTCGGCGGCACCGAAGAGCAGAAGGCCTATTGGATGGAGCGCATCGCCGAAGAGGGGCTGCTTGTGGCCTATGGTGCGACCGAACCCCAGGCCGGCAGTGACCTGGGCGCCCTCAAGACCAAAGCCGTACCCGTGGGTGAAAACGGAAATGTCGAGGGCTACAAGATCACCGGACGCAAGCAGTGGATCAGCAACGGTGGTGTGGCCGACATTTACACGATCCTGGCCATGACCCCTGGCGGGCCCTCGTGGTTCGTGGTGGAGCGGGATGCGGAGGGCTTCTCCCAGAACAAGCCCGAAGACAAGCACGGCATCCGGGCCAGCAATACGGCTGCCCTTTTCCTGGAGGATGTCTATGTTGACGCCGATCGTCTGGTCGGCGGCGTGGAGGGGCAGGGGCTTGCCCAGGCCCAGGCCGTCTTCGGCTACACGCGCCTCATGGTGGCTGCGTTCGGACTGGGCGCCGGCTGGGAAGCGCTGCGCCGGGCCATTCGCTATGCCCAGCAGCGTATTCAGGGCGGCGCGCCGCTGAGCCAGAAGCAAGGGTACATGGACAAGCTGGTCGTCCCCAACGCCTGCCGGTTGGAAGCGGCCCGGGCCTACATCGAGTGGACGGCCGAGCGCATCGATGGCGGCGACGAGGATCTGCAGACCGAAGGCGCAGTGGCCAAGTTCTTGGCGACGGAGACGGGCAACCGGGCTGCGGAAGACGCCATTCAGGCCATGGGCGGTTATGGCTATACCAAGGAATACATGGTCGAGAAGATCAAGCGTGACGTGCGTATTACGACCATCTACGAGGGCACGTCCGAGATCATGGAGTGGACCATTGCCCGGGATCGCTGGCAACTGCATCTCAAGAGTCGGGGTGCGTATTATAATGATTGGGCCGCCAAGCTCGAACAGATTGCCCAAAGCGACAACAGCAGCGGAGCGGCCGCGGCCGCCCTGGCCCTGCAGGCGCTCTCGGTTTTGCTGGAGCGCTGTCGGGCCGATCGTTTGACCCGCAATCAGCATGTCCTCTTCCGGCTGGGCGAGTTGATTGCCTACGCCGAAACGGCTGCCATCTTTGCCGAGCGGGCCATCAATCATCCCAGTGATGTCGCCCATTTGAATCAAGAAACGTTAAAGGCCATGTCCCGCATTCATGCTCGAGACGCAGCGCTGAAGGTTGCAGCGGATGGGTTGCGCTGGAGCATCGGCGCCGGGCAGACCGATCCCCAGCTGGATCAATCGCTCAAGCTCCCTGAAATCTATGCTGCTCAGGCCGGATTGATGGAGGACATGGACTTCGTGGCCGGTCGGCTTGTCGAGGCATATCCGGCCGAATAAGTATACCGGTTACCCAGTTTACGCTGGCTGAGCCTGTCGAGGTCTGCGTCGACTGCGTAACCACTAAGAGTCTGTCCGAAAAATCTCTGTGGCGAATACGCCGGCAGGAGCAGAGTCGGGACTCACAACCGAATTTTCGGACAGGCTCTAAAAGAAACTTGGAAAGGCTGCTGATGGAGTCGGGGCATCCTCTTCGCTGGTTCCCCTGAAACCAACGAGCGGGAGCCCCGGCTTGGTCACGGACCAAAGGAGACCAAAGAAAATGAGTTCCGAAGCAGATCGTGCCATCGCGATTGTCGGCGTCGGCGCAATCTTACCGGATGCACCCAATGCGCCGGCTTTCTGGCAGAACATTGTCGCCAAGCGCTACAGCATTTCGGAAGTGCCGCCCGAGCGCTGGAATATCGCCGATTATTACGACCCCGATCCGAGTGCGCCGCTCAAAAGCTACAGCAAGATCGGCGGTTGGGTTCGGGATTTTGAGTTCGATTGGAAACGCTTTCGCATTCCGCCCCGGGTTGCGGCCGCCATGGATGAAGGGCAACAGTGGGCTGTAACCATTGCCGCCGAAGCCCTGGCCGACTACGGCTATCCCGATCGCCCGCTGAACACTGAGCGCACCGGCGTGATTTTGGGCACGGCCATGGGCGGCGAGCTGCATTACATCACCAGTCTTGGCGTCTATTATCCTGAATACCGCAATCTTCTGGAAAACACGCCTGAATTTCAGAAGCTGCCAACCGGGCAGCGCGACGCCATCTTACACCAGTGGCAAAACGCTTCCGCCAGCCATTTCCCGGATATTACCGAAGACACCATGCCCGGCGAATTGCCCAATATTGTCTCGGGACGGGTGGCAAATGTGCTGAACCTGCGGGGGCCCAACTTCATTACCGACGCAGCGTGCGCCTCCAGCTTTGCCGCCATCAACGCCGCATTCGAGATGCTCACCGAATATCACGTGGACGCAGTGGTGGCCGGCGGCGTAGACCGCAACATGGGCGCGCCGATCTTCATCAAGTTTTGCAAGATTGGCGCCCTCAGCGCCACGGGCAGCCGTCCTTTCGGCGAGGGCGCGGACGGTTTCGTCATGGGCGAGGGCAGCGGCGCATTCTTGCTCAAGCGGCTGAGCGATGCCGAGCGGGACGGCGACAAGATCTACGCCGTTATTCGCGGCGTTGGCGCGTCGAGCGACGGCAAGGGCAAGGGCATTACCGCGCCCAATCCGGAAGGCCAGGTGCTGGCCATTCAGCGGGCCTGGAAAAATGCCAGCCTGGATCCGGCCACGGCTACCCTGGTCGAGGCTCACGGCACCAGTACCAAGGTCGGGGATGTGGTGGAAGCCCAGACCCTGGCTGCGGTTTTCGGCGGCGCGCCGCGGCAGAGCGTGGCTATTGGGTCGGCCAAGAGCAACATCGGTCATTTGAAGGCCGGTGCGGGCGCAGCCGGGCTGCTCAAGACCGCCATGGCCCTCTACTACAAGCAACTGCCGCCCACACTCAATGCCGAACGGCCGAATCCGAACTTCGATTTTGCCAATTCTCCTTTCCATATCAATACAGAGTTGCGTGACTGGGAAAAACCCAACGGCACGCCCCGCCGGGCCGGCGTCAGCGCCTATGGTTTCGGCGGGACTAATTTTCATCTCGTCCTGGAGGAGCACGTCCCCGGCATGTTGAACCGAGAGAGTAAGCAATACGCAGGCGTTGCGGTCGACAACGGCGCACCGGTTGCGCAATCCGTCAGCAGCGGTTCCGCCGCCGGCACGCCCAAAGCCCCTATCCGCGGCATTCTAGCCATCGGCGCATCATCGCCTACGGCCCTGAAAGATCGGCTGGATGAGCTCTTCCGCCGCGTCGAAAACGGCTGGACGCCCGATGTGGCGCCGCCCGACGCCGGTGAGCTGCGCCAGCCGGAGCGGTTGGTCATCGATTTCGGCGATCACGATGAACTGCTGGAAAAGATCGCCAAGGCGCGCAAGGCCGCAGGCTTCGACAATGCCCAGGCCTGGAAGGCGCTTCAAGCCCAGGGCATCTTCCGGGGCAGCGGCAAGGCGCCCGGCAAGATCGGCTTCCTCTTCCCGGGCCAGGGCAGCCAGTACGTCAACATGGGGCGCGAATTGGCCGAGATTCAGCCCATCGTCAAACAGGTCTTTGACGAGGCTGATGCAGTCATGACGCCCATTCTCGGCCGCCCGCTGACGAGCTATATCTTTGTGGACGATGGTGATCCGGCCGCGCTGAAGCAGGCCGAGATGGATCTCATGCAGACGGCCATCACCCAACCGGCCATGCTGACCATGGACACGGCCATCTACAAATTGCTGGGCGCGTACGGTTTTGTCCCCGATATGGTCATGGGCCATTCTCTGGGTGAATACGGTGCGCTCATTGCCGCCGACATCATGCCCTTCGCCCACGCCCTGGAGGCTTCGGCCGCCCGGGGTGCGGAGATGACCAAGGTCAGCATGGATGACAACGGCTGGATGGCTGCGGTCATGGCGCCGCTGGATGTTGTCAGGGAGACCATCGAGCAGGTCGATGGCTACGTCGTGGCAGCCAATATCAATTCCTCCAGCCAGGCCGTCATTGGCGGCGCGAGCAAGGCCGTGGAAGAGGCAATCGCACGCTTTAACCAGCAAGGTTTCCGGGCCATGCGCATTCCCGTGAGCCACGCCTTCCACACCAAGATCGTGGCGCCTGCCTCCAAACCCCTGCGCGTCGTTCTGGACCGGCTGAGCATCAGCGAGCCCCGGCTGCCCCTCGTTGCCAACGTCACGGGCGAAATTTATCCCACTACGGTTGAAGGCATCAAGGATATTCTGGAATTGCAGATTGCCTCGCCGGTACAGTGGGTCAAGGGGCTGGAGACCATGTACGCCAACGGCGTCCGCACCTTTGTGGAGGTCGGACCGAAAAAGGC
>CAYZLP010000039.1:0-2267 GCA_964478635.1 uncultured Caldilineaceae bacterium | reverse complement strand
GCCGCTGTGCAGCCGTCCATTTCCGCGGCGCCGATGATTGAGAATGTATCCGTTCAAAAGGAACCCGTCATGGTCACCCCAACCAACAATGCCGGCCCGGTCGCCAGTACCGGCCCGGTCGCTAGTACCGGCCCGGTCGACACCCTGCTTCAGGCCCTGCAACAGCTGGCCGGCGCGCCCTCCGCCCTGGCGCCCCGGGTCCAGTTCGACCGCAATGCCGAACCCCTCGGCTCGGTCGTCATCAGCGGCACGGGGCTGGGCCTGCCCGGGGCCGACAAGCCGGTCATGGATCCCGACAACGCCCTGCGCATCCTGCGCGGCGAGCAGTTCGTGGACCTGATCCCCGAGCGCTATCGCAAGGAAATGGCCGGCAAGCGTATCACGCGGCTGGTCAAGGGTGAAGATGGCAGCGGGCGTTTTGAGGTGATCGAAGAGACCGACGACGTGATCAAGCTGGCCGGTCGCCCCGGCAGCTTTGATTTGACTGAAGAGTACGGCGTACCTGCCAAACTGGTCGAGGCGCTGGACATCACGACCCAACTCTCCATTGCCGCGGGCATCGACGCCCTGCGCGAGGCGGGTATCCCCCTGGTCCAGACCTATCGCACGACCACCAAGGGCACCTATCTGCCCGAGCGCTGGCTCTTGCCCGAGGGCCTGCGCGACGAGACGGGCGTGATCTTTGCCAGCGCCTTCCCCGGCGGCGACCGTTTTGCCGATGAGTTCAAGCGCTTCTATGCATGGGACAACCGTCGTCAGCAACTGGCCGCGCTGGAGGATTTGCGCCAGTATGTTAGAGACGGCGAGACGCTCATGGAGATTCAACGCCGAGTCAACCAGTTGCGCGAGGAGATGGAAGCGAATCCCTATGAGTTTGACCGGCGCTTCATCTTCCGCATCCTGGCCATGGGCCACAGTCAGTTTGCCGAATATATCGGCGCCCGGGGCCCCAATACCCACGTCAACGCCGCATGCGCCAGCACGGCCCAGGCCGTCGCGCTGGCTGAGGACTGGATCCGCAACGGGCGCTGTCGCCGGGTTGTCGTCGTCAGTGCAGATGATGTGACGAGCGAAAACTTGATGGGCTGGGTCGGCTCCGGCTTCCTGGCCACGGGCGCGGCAGCCACGGACGACAAGGTAGCTGAAGCCGCCTTGCCCTTCGATCGGCGCCGCCACGGCACGCTACTGGGCATGGGCGCCTGCGCGCTGGTCGTCGAAAGCGAGGACGCCATCCGCGAGCGCGGTATGCGCGGCATCGTGGAACTGCTGGCCGCGGAGACCGCCAACAGCGCCTTCCACGGCACCCGCCTGGACGTCAATCATATCTCCGACGTCATGGAGCGGCTGGTCACGTCGGCCGAGCGGCGCTTCGGGCTCAATCGCTATAGCATGGCGCCCCAGCTCTGCTTCGTCTCCCACGAGACCTTCACGCCCGCCCGGGGCGGCAGCGCCTCGGCCGAAGTAACGGCCTTGCGCAAGACTTTTGACGGCACGGCCGGCGATATCATCATGGCCAACACCAAGGGCTTCACCGGCCATCCCATGGGCGCCGGCGTAGAGGACGTCATCGCGGTCAAGATTTTGGAATATGGCATGGTGCCGCCGGTGGCCAACTATAAGGAAGTCGACCCCGATCTGGGCGCACTCAATTTGAGCCGGGGCGGTCACTATCCCGTCCAGTATGCGCTGCATCTGGCGGCCGGTTTCGGCTCTCAGATTTCCATGACGTTGCTGCGGCGGATCCCGGGCGGCCTCGATCGCACGGACAACAAAGCGGCCTATCAGCGCTGGCTGGACGATGTCAGCGGCCTGGACAATGTCGAGTTGGAGACGGTCAAGCGCACCCTGCGCATTGTTGCCCAGGGCAATCCGGGCCGGACGCCCATGCCCAGTCGCTGGCAATACGGCACCGGTCCCATCGTGCGTGCGGCTTCGCCGGGCCAGGGTTCACTAGGTACGGCGCCGGCGCGAATGGCCGAAGCAAAGGCGGAGGCTAAGGTTGAGGTTACCCCTCAGGCGAGAGTCACTCCTGCCGCTCCCCCCGTTCCTGCACCGGCCCCCGTGCCCGAGTCGATCTTGCCGATGGCGCAGGAGGCTGAGGCTAAGGTTGAGGAGGTGGCGAGTGTTGTCGTTGCGCCCTCAGAACCCCCCGCCCCCGCAACTCCACAGACTACAGGTCCGGATCCGGTCATCGCTCAGGTCCTCGCGGTCGTGGCCGAAAAGACGGGCTATCCGCCCGACATGCTCGATCTCGATCTCGATATGGA
>CAYZLP010000038.1:0-14204 GCA_964478635.1 uncultured Caldilineaceae bacterium | reverse complement strand
TTCGCGCAGGAAGCGGATGATCGCATCACGGTTGGCCTCGACGGCCTGTTGCAGGGCTTGAACGGCGGCAGCGTCTGGCATCATGCATCCTTCCTCAATGGCTGTTTAGATTGATGATTTCTAGGGACCGATAAACACCAAAATATAGCCATACATCGTACACCAGACCGCGGTTTTCAGCCACCGGCAGGAAGCGATTTTGATACATTCAAGCAGACGGAGGAGGTGCAGGAAGAATCTGCGGGCGAATGGTGCGCACGTCCAGTTCGGCCAGCCGGCCAGAGAGGACGTCAAACATGGCTGCATCTTCGTAGGTTCCCACGATCGCGCCGCCCGAACCGGCGAACTTGGCGCTGGCGCCACAGGCCCGGGCCGTCTCGACCATGGCCACTTGCCAATCGGGCAGGCGATAAAGCGTCTGGCGCAGATCGAAGTTGGCGTCGATGAGTCTGGCCAACTGGGCCGCATCGCCGGCTAGGAGCGCGCCTTTGCCAGCTTCGGCCAGCCCGGCAAAGGCGGCCATGGCCTCTACCACGGCCGATTCTCCCCGGTTGTAGCGTCCGCGAATGTCGTTGTGGAAGATCTCGGTCGGCTCGCCCAGGGCAGTGTGATAGGCCACGTAAAAGGACGGCAGGTTGGCGGGCGGCAGCGGTTCATAGTGGTAGCAGGGAAACCCATGGACCGTTTCCTCCTGCTCCCGGCCAAAATCCATGTAGACGATTCCTTCATAGCACTGAATCACCCGGTCCTGCAGACCTGCCGCAATGCCCAATTCGGCCGTCTCCACCGAAAGGACCAGAGAGGGCTGGACGCGCAGGGGAATCTCGACATCGTAGAAGGCCATCAGGCAGCGCAGGGTGGCCGCAATGATTGCGCTGGAGCCGGCCAGCCCCACTTGACGGGGGACGTTGCTGCTGTAACGCACCGAAAAGGTCCGGTCATGCAGCGCGATGCCCTGCGCGTCACAATAGTCGACAAAGCGCTTGATCGTGGCCTTCACCAGGCGGATGCCGCCATAGTAACCGTGCATGCGCACGTCGTCGGCCAGATCGCGGATGGAGTGAAAGCGGGCCCGATCCTGCTCGGTCAGGACGATGTCGACCGAGTCCCATTCGTACAGAACGACTTCGGCCCAGAAGTCCCCCACCGTGAACGAAATGGTCTTGCCGTTATAGCCGTCCGATGGATTGCCCAGCAGACCGGCCCGGGCGTAGGCGCGTCTACGGATGATCTGCATGGAGCAACTCCTCCAGGAAGCGGCGCAGGTCGGCGCCGTAGAGTTCGTCGGCCAGGGCGAACTCGGCAAAGGCCCGGAAGTAAGCCGCGTAGTTGCCGATGTCGTAACGACGCTCTGCGGCGGCCAGGCGCACGCCGATGACGCGCTCACCTTCCTG
The DNA here is from genome assembly GCA_964478635.1 of uncultured Caldilineaceae bacterium. Lineage (GTDB taxonomy): Bacteria > Chloroflexota > Anaerolineae > Caldilineales > Caldilineaceae > JAGRCP01. Next base: position 12,810 of record CAYZLP010000038.1, on the reverse strand, counting down.
AAGGAGGAGACGCATGGCGTCCGTCAACTGGATTTCGCCACCCTTGCCCGGCGGGGTGCGGCGGAGCGCGGGAAAGATTGCCGGCGAAAGCACATAGCGCGCGGCAATGGCCAGGTTGCTGGGGGCTTGGCCGGGATCGGGCTTCTCTACCAGGTCGGCGACTTCAAAAATCTCCCCATCCTGCTTGGGCTGCGCGATGCCGTAACGATGGGCCTCGTTGGGGGGCACTTCCTCGAAGGCAATGACGGCCGCTGCGTCTTCGGCTTCATAGGCAGTCATCATGCGCTCCACTACCCGGCTCTGGGCATGAAGGCCGATGATGGAATCGCCCAGCGCCACGACGAAGGGTTTGTCGCCGACGAAGGCTTCGGCGCAGCTCACGGCGTGGCCCAGGCCGAGCAGCTGCCGTTGGCGGGTAAAGAAGTACCGGGCGGGCGCGCGCTCAAACATGAGTTCTGCCAGCAGATCTTCTTTGCCGGTCTCACGCAGGGTCTGGATAAGTTCAGAATTGAGATCGAAGTGGTTTTCGATGGAGGATTTGCCCGGGCCGGTGATAAAGAGGATGCGGTCGAGGCCCACGCGGGTCAATTCTTCGACCACATATTGAACCACCGGCTTGCGGCCCACGGGCAGCATCTCCTTGGGCTGGGATTTGGTCGCGGGGAGGAGCCGGGTACCCATTCCGGCGACCGGTACCACGGCCATGGTTACGCTCATGATTCAGTCCGTTTCTTTGGGGGTGGTTGGCTTGTTCACGGCAGAATTATAGCGCAGATTGGAGCGGGAGACGATAAAACGAACCCGGCCGTGGCTGCCTAGCCGGTCTTTGGCACAGGACGCGCCGCCTCCGGCACGTGACCCCGCTTGTAGACCAGAATCGTGCGCACAAACTCGATGACGATCGTGCCGTCCTGGTTATAGCCCGTGGTCTTGAAACGCACGATGCCCTGGTGGGGTCGGGACTTGGATGCGCGCTTGTCCAGCACCTCGCTCTCTGCGTAGATCGTGTCGCCCTCAAAAACCGGCGCCGGCAGGCGCACTTCGTCCCACCCCAGATTGACGGCGTTCTGGGAGATGTCGGAAACCGACAAGCCCGTCACCAGCGCCAGCGTGAAGGTCGAATCGACCAGGGGTTTGCCGAACTCGGTTTGCGCGGCGTAGTGGGCGTCGAAGTGGATGGGGTTCGGGTTGACGGTCAACAGCGTAAACCAGATATTGTCGGTCTGGGTAATCGTCCGCCCGAGCCGGTGAGGGTAAATGTCGCCAATTTCGAAGTCTTCGTAAACTCTTCCGGGCCAGCCTGGCATAACGCGCACGGACGCCTCCTCTTCCGTCTGTAGGATGAACGATTCTTGGGACTATTCGGTGGGCCAAGTCTCAGCAGACCTAGTAAATCCCGGCGGAAATGGACCCACGGTTCGTACCAGAGGTAGAGATGCCGAATTTCCGTCGTGGTATTTACGCCGCATTGTATTAGTCGATGAGGTCATCGATATTCACCGCAAACGTCTCTGGGCGGTCACAGGCATCAGCCGTCGACCGATATCGTGCAACCACTTCGGGATTTTCGCTCCGTAACGCGGAAATCACAGCCGTCGTCGTACCGATACAGCCCATTTCCACAGAAAACGCCAACTCGCGTTGATTCTGGGTTGCAGCGACGACAAGATCTTGGACGACCTCAAAGACATGGCCTTGCTCCGCATGTTCGAGCGTCTGGTTGAAGTGAGACTCGGAGCCCATCAGATCGAGATTCGTCAGATCTCCAGTGGTTGCGACGACTTGCTGACAAAGAACCGCATCGCCGGATGCAAGCGCAAGCGTCACCCAGTCTGAAGACGAGGCAAGTTGGATTCGCACCGGCACGTACGCCCCGGACGGAGCTGAGGCCATCGCAACCCATTTCTGGATCTCCTTGCGCCAATCCTGCCAGTCAGACGATTCAGCGCCCTCCGTGTCTTGGAGAAAGCGTTCGTAGTCGGCCAGGGCGTTTTCGATCTGACACAATTGTCGATATGCGTCGCCTCTGTCGGCATACAGACTCACCCAATCCGGCGCCAATTTGATCGCTTGCGTGAAGTCATCCAAGGCGGCTTCCCAGCGCGAAAGGTGCCTGTAAAGCGCACCGCGCTGGAAATAGGCGTCTGCGCTGCTTGGCGCACCTGCCACAGCTGCGTCATAGTCGCGCAGCGCCCGATCGTAATCCTCCAAATGTTCTTGGTAAACGAGGCCACGACCGATGAAGGCAGAACTGTCGCCGTTCAATTCGATCGCCTTGGTGAAGTATTCCAGCGCTGCGTCGAAGTTCCCGAGTTCTTTAGAGCGCCACCCAATTTCACGCCAGTACTCGGCATTGTCCGGGTCAAGTTCCAGCGCCCGCAAATAGTCCTGAACAGCCTCTTTTCTCGACCGAATATCGCCGATATGTAAATAGCTCCAAGCTCGATTGCCAAAATAGAGCGCTTTGGTTGGATCAAGATCGATGGCGCGCGTGTAGTCATCTATTGCCTGCTCGTAACTACACTCGTTTTCATAGAATTGCCACTCGTGACACGCCCAACCGCGGCTGTGAAAAAGCTCGGCCGTCTGCAATCCCGCACTCAGGGCCCGGTCAAATTGCTCAATGGCCCGTCCATATTCCCCTCGGTCCAGCAGCGTCATGCCGCGATCGAAATAGTCCTGGCCGGAGGGCGTCGGCGTCGCCTTGGGCGTAGGGGTTGCCGTCGGCATCGGCGTATGTGTCCGGGTGCTTGTTGCCGTCGGCCTGGACGTTCGGGTCGGTGTCGAGAATGGGGTCAACGTCGTCACTTCGGTAGCCGGCGGCAACACCGTCGCAGCGCCTGCCGGCTGCTCCACCTCGCGCGATGGTGCAACGCCGGTCGAGTCTCCAACCCCTTCCGGCGACGCCATGGCAACGGATGTTGGTTGCATCAAGCCGCGTCCACGGTCCAATGGCCAGAAACGACTCAAGCCAATGCCGATCAATGCGACCAGCACCACAGCGCCCAACGCCAGCACGATGCCCACGTAATTGCGCGGAGAACGAGGCTTGTCCGTCTCGTCAGCATCCTGCAGAGGGCGGTCGTCACGATCTGCGGCTGGAGCCTCCAGCGGGCCGGGTTCTGCTGGGGGCTGAAAGTCGAAGATGCGCCCGTCACTTGCGCGCATAAAGAGGACAGGCGTACCCCACTCCAAGCTGCCGGGCAGTGCAAAGCTAATGCCCTTACGCGCTTCGACAAGCGCCGCATCGACGGGGAGCCCGCCCGCAATTGCCGCATAGAACGACTCCGCCATCTGAATGGCTGCCTCGTCACTGATGTCGTACTGCATGGCGATAACGGCCGGGATACCTCGCCGCACCAGCGTTGCCGCGGTACTGGAGAATGTGTCATATACGCCTGCCCTGGCGCCTTCACAGTTGTTCAGCACGCATAACCGCAGCGTGGTTTGATCGGCCAGCAGGCGGGCAAGATCCGTGGCGCTGAACCGGCGGCTGCGGCCGTCTTGAGCGGCAAAGAGCACCATGCCCTCTTCCCGTGCTTCATCAAAATAGCCATGCCCCACAAAATGGAAAACATGATATTGATTCTGATAGAGCGCCGCCTGCAAATCCCGCCATGTTCCTCCTTCCAGCCAATCCAGCTTGACCAGCCCTGCCTGCTCCAACTTGGTCAGCGCGCGAGTCAATCGTTCTTTTTCCAGCTCAACATCCAGCGCATCCTGATCGCTGGGCGAAGCAACCATTGCCAGAATACGCAGCGGCGGCGCGATAGAGAGGGGCCGAACCGGCGTGGGCAAGCTGAGATAGCGAACGATGGGCGTATTGCGGGACATGCCCACGAAGGCATCGGCCCGATCATCGAAAAGAAATTCCCAGGGAAGCGTTGCCAGGTCGGACGATTCGATACGCAGCTTCACGCGCAGGCCGGCGCCGGTGCGATACGCCTCGTTGCGGCTTTCATAATAGAGATTGCGCACCTCGCCGGTCAGCAGCGCGTCGAATAGAATTTGGCCGAACTCCTGGACAAGCGCGATATCTTCAGAGACGACACGGCGGCGGAGACTGCCGGAACGCAAGAGGGCATTCTGCAGCGTCAGCACGAACTTCTCTAATTCGATCGCGCCAAGAGGAAGGGCAAAGGGCTGGGGCAATGATTCACCCGCAGGCGAGCGAACCACTTCAACAACATAGCCTTCGCCTGCCTGGTGGGAGATTTGGACTTCAAAATCCAGCAGTTCCATGTCAGCTCCGGCACGCTACTCGAAGGCGAACTGACGTTGGGGCAAATCCATCGTATCACATTTTGCCGTAAGTTTCTATCTCAGTCCCAAAAACATCGTCAGCTTGACCTTTAGAGAAGGTCGTATGATAATCAGCGGCAATCGTCTGCGACATAGAACCGACCGGCGATCGCAGCAACACTCTTGCCAATCCACTTATACTCTACTGTCCCCATGCAACAATCACCACGAAGATTTTTCGCCATCGCGGCCTTGATCCTGACGGCTGCCATCGGGTTTGCGCTCTGGTACTGGCTGCGGCCGGACCGGTTCTTCTGGTTCTGGCTGCTGCTGGCCGGGATCGTGACCTTTCTCTTCTACGGCTTCGATAAAGCCCAGGCCAAGCGCAGCGGCTGGCGCGTGCCCGAGATCGTGCTCCACGGCATGGCCCTGGCCGGCGGCTTCATCGGCGCAGCGTTGGGGATGGCGGTCTTCAACCACAAGACGCGCAAGCCGGTATTTCTGGTGGTGATTGTATTGAGTGGCGTGCTCTGGTTTGGGGGCTACTTCTTTATGCAATTCTGATCGTCGCGCTCTTTGAGACGCGAGCCTATCGCCGTGGACTGCGGAGCGTCTACTAATGTCTTGGCGCCAACTCTCACAGCCCCTGTTTTGGTATATCGGACTCATCCTCTTGACCGGCCCCGCAGCTTGGCCCACAGCGCAGGCAGGCTATAGCGGTCCATGAAGCGACCCAACGATTCCCCCATAGCCAGAAAACGCCCCAGTTCTTCCTCAGAGCGGAAACCGGCGGGAATGTACGAGGTTCAAGTGACGTCTCCATAAGTGGAAAACGAATATGGTCACCTTGAATCAAGAACGCAAACAGATCCCCGCCGGGCCTCATCATTCATGGGCGCTGGGGAGTCAGGCATGCATCGATGCGCTCCTTGATCGCCTGGATAACCAGGGGGTCGTCATTCCACGCGCCTAGGTTGAGCATCGAAAAATCGTGCGGTACATCGGCTTTCTCGATTAGCTTCGGCACATCGATCTGGCTGTGCAGCGCATCGGCGCTGATGGCGGCGGAGAAATAGAGCAAGCGCTCGGCGCCGGCGCGTGCGCATTCCTCAACCAGGGGCGCCGGCTTCGGCTCCTTGAACTCCATCCAGGCGAGCCCCACCCGATCCGGCCGGTAGCCGTCCGCAACAAACCTTTCCAGCACTTTGTAGCGAAAGCCCAGTTCCTGCTCCGTCTCCGTTGGCCACTCCCGATCCCATTCGTCCGGCTGACCATGCCCCACGAGCAAAATGCCGACTGCGGATTTGTCCAAGTCCCCCAAATGACGGTTAGCCCGGGCCACGAACATACGCTGTAGAGTCTCCGACGACCACAGAGGGCCCGTATAGGTCACGGGCACGCCGTAAGCCGACAGATCGATGGCGTCGATGAGGGATTTCCCCTCGGCTGTATGGTTGGAGATGGTCAAGAAGACTTCGGCGACGACGATGACGCTGGCGCCATCGTTGAGCGCTTCGATAACGGCCGCATCAGGACGGGGATTGTCATCCAGGAAACAGAGATAGAATCGGGTGCTCTGGTCTATCGTCTCAGCGAACGATGGTGCGAAGGGCGGCGAATAAATCCCGCGCCCTTACCGTCATTATGGCGAAGGACAGTTCTACAACCATTGTCGCCGGGTTTAGTCAGGCGTGATGCATGAATCGGATCTGTCAACAATTGCTTCAAACTCGTTGATACAGGCGGCTGCCAATTCAGCCGTGCGCTCCGCATAGGATTGGCCGTCGGGAAAGGTCGCGGACTGTGCGAAATAATCGGTTGATCCAAAGTGGGTCATGGGGCCGCTCTTGACAAAGCGGACAAGGCCATTGGCGACCGCGCGGTTCCATTTGGTATGGCGGAAGAACGGCCAGCGCCCCGGGTAGAGGATCTTCCCCACCAAGGGGAGCGGATCTTTGGTCCCTTGCAGGTCTGTGATGCAGTCCGCGTAAGCCACCCCGGGATCGTCGGAGTAGAAACCGCCCAGCGAGATGATGCGAATCGGCGCGTCGAAGGCAATGTTGAGATAGCGCGCTGCGCCCACTGCGATCTGGCCACCCCCGCTGTAGCCAATGATGTAGATCGGCTGGCCGCTGCCCGCAGGATAGCCGTGCCGCAGCAAGCTGGCCGCAATTTCGCGCGCAACGCCCACATTGTTGAGCGGCCCGTACCGCGGGTCCGCCGACACGGCCACCTGAAAGATATTGCGCGTCACGATGATCGCGCTATAGAGGTTGACCGGCGACTTGAAACGCCGCCGCCGTTCATCCACGAAGCGCCAGGCGGCCGCGAAAAATCGTTCGCCGTTGAGCGGATTGTTGCTCACCGAGTAGGGGAAGACATCGTCAACGATAATCGCATCTTCCGGCAGCTGTTCAGCGATGGCTTTGATGAACGCGGTCTCGCGCTTGCCGCCCGAACCGCTCTCGAAGCCCAGGACCCCGGTTAGATAGACGAGAAAAATGCTCGCCGATCTGGGTAGCGTGACGGCGTCGGTCAGTTCGCTGCGCTTAGGCGCAAGGCTGTTCTGCGTCCAGCCGGCCCACCAGCCGAGCGCTTCAAACGGTGCGAAGAAGGCAGTGGCCAGCAACAGCAGGCCGAGCAGCACCAGCATCTCGCCCAGGAAGTCCATCATCCAGTCCATCAGTCGTGCGCCTCGCTGCTGTCCGGACGATTGCTCTCTATCATAAGGTTGACCTGCCCTGCCAGCCAGGTCGCGACATCGTCGGGATCATACCGAACCTGACGCCCGGTGGTGAGCCGCCATATCCAGTTGCGCCACTGGACTATATCGAAGATCGGCAGACGGGTCAGCAGCTCAAAGAAGAGCCAGCCCGATCCGCAGATCAATAATGCCTGGCCGAAGTCGAGGTCGAGAACGACGCCGACGCCGACGAGAACGGTGAGGAAAATCCAGATCCGCAGCACCCACTCAAAAATCACGCCCAGGTAGGGGAAGAAGAGCAGGAAGCCAAAGACTGCGGGCGCCGTGCCCAGCGCGAAGATGACGGCAAAAGTGCGTAACGGCGGATTGTCGGCGAGCACCAGGCGCGCAGTGAACCAAGTGGCGAGGGCCCAAAAAATGACTGCCATCCCCGTGACCAGGGCGCCGCCGACAAGGCTGAGTAGGAACCGACGCCCCCGTACGCCGTTGGCCACCAACACTACGCTTTGGCCGACGGCCATCGCCAACCCGGCCACCATGAGCACCGTCAGCGCAAGCCAAACCCCGTCTTCGTGGACCACGGCCGCGCGAAAGATGGCGTCGTCCGACCCGATGACGCCGCGGATGAGGGTCCAGACGGAGGTGATCCAGCCGCCTAGAGATGAGGTGTCAAGCGGGTTCATAAGACTCCATGTGCATACTCAGCGCACGCCCACTTTGGGAACGCCGAGGACCAACTCAGCACGATCGCGTTGAGGTTGGCCGAGCCGGTGTGCGACGTTCCCAGTTCAAGTTGCTCGCAGGGCAGCTTGCAGTTGGGGGATAACTGCCGCCGCGGCTTGCTCACCGGCGGCAATGATCTCATCGATCCGACTCAGCCCGCTTAGGATGCCGACCGTGGTCGGAATTGCCGGCACGAGATGGATGTCCGGCGGCGCTTGCCGGAACTTGCATTGCTTGATCGAGTCGGCCATGATGTGGGTCACAAGCCAGAGATCGGTGACCAGCGATGGTGTGATGTTGGGCAGCGGCGAGTCGTGGGGCAGCTGCGGCTGCAAACCTGCCTCATCATAGCTCTGCCGATCGACGTCAACGGCAACGACGATGTCGGCGCCCAGGCGCCGGGCCAGGTCGACCGGCACATTGTTGACGAAACCGCCGTCCACCAGCCGCCTGCCGTCCACCTCCACCGGCGCAAAGACGCCCGGCACCGACATACTGGCCCGCAACGCGTCGATAACCGGCCCCGAATCGAGTGCAACCTCCTGCCAGTGGGTCAGATCGGTCGCCACCACCGCCAGTGGGATCTTGAGGTCGGCAAAGGTCACGTCGGGACCAATGGCGGCATCGAGGTAGCGGGTAAACTTGTGTCCGGGCATCAGCCCGCGGGGCGACGGCAACCAGTCCACCAGCTTCATCATTTTGTTCAGACGCGTGAGATGGCGTACTTCCGTTTCGATTTCGGCAGAGCGCTTGCCCACCGCCCAGAGCGAGCCAAAGATACCGCCGATGCTGGTCCCAGCGATGCAATCGATGGGCAGGCCGGCCTCTTCGAACACCTTGAGAACGCCGATGTGGGCCAAGCCACGCACACCCCCGCCACCCAGCGCCAGACCGATTCGCGGCCGCGCCGCCTCGTCACGCGTGATCACATCACTCATAGCAGCCCAGATCCTGCAACTTTGACACAGATGCGTTCTGTTCAGTGTACGAACGGAGCACTTTTCTGTCAATGAGGCGAAACGCCGGTGGCCCTCATTACGCTGCAGGTTGCGGGAATTGCGCCGGGACTTCGCCATCTTGATCGGCACGCTGATAGCACAGCCATGCGGTTGGAGCCGGATGCGTTTCCGCATTAGCCCGTCGTCCCACTTTGTCCTTTGCCCCCGTTTCAACAGAGAACGGCAGTTGCTGAACAGCGGAGATCATGCTCCACGGCATGGCCCTGACCGGCGGCTTCATTGCGCGGCCAAGGGGATGGCCATGTCGCCGCGCCGAGTCGGGTTAGCGACCGCGGGTTGCGGCCAACGCTGCGAGCCCGCGGACCACGGCCCGGGCCGTTGCGTTCGCCCGAATGCGGTCCGGTGTCAGGCGCAGTGTGCAGATCACAAGGGAGCCCCGTCCATAATCCGTATAGGCAATCAGGCCGACGACCTTCTGCAGCCAGCCTACGGCCAGGCCGGCCCAGATATTCTGCTTGAGGAGGCGATGGGTTTCCAGGGTCAGGACGCGCCGGGGCATGATGTCCGCGTAGGCCATGTCCAACATGGGATCGCCCGGCAGGTGGGCAAATGGCCCGGTTTTGTCAAGCCAGCTGAACGAAGAGGCCCAGTCGCCCTGCCACCAGGTGCCTTCACGGGCCAGAATGCGGGTCTGATCGCCCAAAAAGGGAAGATGCAGCGGTGGGGACGTTTCCGGTCCAGCGGACGCCACGGCATCATACCCGGCGTCGGCCAACCAGACGGCCTGCGCGCCATCCCGGATACGCGCCAGCGTGGCATCGGACAGGTTGTCGGTAATCAGCAGCTCTGCGTTTGGCGCAGCCGCTGTCACTGCATATCCTGCATCCTGGAGCGCGACGGCCAGGGCCGGATCGCCGGCGACATCCACGGCTCCATCCCAGGGGGGGATCGTCAGGCAGGTCAATTCAAGCCGATTGGCAGCCAAAACGCGATCTCCGTCGAGCCATTCAGCCTGTACGGACACCAGGCAACTCTCGCCCGCCGGCGGCATGGGAAGCAGCACGGTGTCGCCGGGCGCGGAGACCTCGCCGCTGGCCTGCTCCGTGCGCCAGCGCAGGCGCCCGCGGCGGGCAGAACCCGTGCCGTCCACCGCCAGGAATCGCACGGGGATTGCTCCCCCTGCTTCGGCGGACCAGGCCTCGGGCTCGATCAGCACAGCGTGCTCATGGTTGACGGGCGCGACCCGCTCCGCCATGCCGGCCTTCTGGTTGCGCTGAAAATCGAGCAGGCCGTTGGCTTCCCAATGGACATCCGTAAGTTCCGTAACAACGTAGCCGCCCACGGCGGTTTGGCTGCGAATCGCGCTGATCTCATAGGCCAGGCTGCGGGCCATCTGGTGCTGGCTGGCATGCAAGAAGGCGTTAAACGTCCCGAAAACGCGATCGAGCCGCCAGTCGAAGAAGCGCTGCTCCAGCCCGCGGGGCGTCACAATCCCTTCCCCCCAGTCATAGCCCGCATCAAACCACCAGGGTTCAGCGCCGTCTTCGAGGAGCTGGGCCGGATCGGGCAGGCCCCAGTTCCCAAATTCGCTCACGACCAGGGGCGCATCGGCTTGGCGCAGGTGTGCATAGTCGGCGACCCAGGCCCAATCGGGCCGCGTGGCAAAGTCGGCGACCCATCGGGTCCAGGCCGCGGCGTTGTCCGGAATGACGCGGTAGTGATGGTAGTCCTCAAGATCGCTGATAACATGGGCATTGGGGTGACAGGGCGAATTGTCGACGATAAGGCGCGTGGGATCCAGCGCCCTGGCTTGCCGGAAAAAGGCGAGCAGCCACTGGCGGTGTTCGTCGTTCGATACCAGATCCGTGCCCCAATCCTCGTTGATGAGGGTCCATGCGATGATCGAGGGATGGTTCCAATCCCGTTCCACCATGGCCGCGAACGTCGCTTCCGCGCGGGCCGCCGCCGCGGGTGAAAGGTGCATCCAGTTGGGCAATTCCGCCCAGATCAGGAGGCCCATGCGGTCGGCCAACGCATAGTAGCGCGGGTCTTCGATCTTGATATGACAGCGCAGGCAGTTGAAGCCGAGCGCTTTGGCCTGGCGGAACTGCCCTTCCAGCATTTCGAGACTGGGCGGGGAATAGATTGTGGCCGGATAATAGGCCTGATCCAGTGCGCCCCGCAGGTAAATGGGGCGTCCGTTGAGGTAGATACGCCCTTCCCGGGCCTCTACAGTGCGGAACCCGCACCACTCTTCGATTTCGTCCAGCACCTGACCGTGTCTGCGTAGCTGCAGCCGGACCCGATACAGCGCGGGATCATCTGGACTCCAGGGGTTGATGGGGGCGTCGAGGGAAAGTGCGATCTCGCGACTGATAAAGGCCTCCCCATCCCACCGGGCCGCTTGAAGCAGTTCGCCGTCAGGACCAAAGACGGTCAGGTGGACGGTCAAAGCTTCACCGGACCCGGCTCCGGCTAGCGGAGCGTCTACAACGATTTCGCTGCGGGCCAGATTGGGCGTCAGCTTGAGGCTGCAGACGTGACACCGGCTGCGGACTTCCAGCCAGACACTCTGCCAGATGCCGCTGGTTTGCCCATACCAGCTCTGCTTACCGTGAGGAATCTGGCTGAAAGCATAGGGCGCCCAGCGCGCGGCGTCATCATCGGGATCAACGACGCGTACCAGAAGCTCGTTTGCGCCCGGAGTCAGACAGGCCGTGATATCGGCTTCAAAGGGCAAGTAGCCGCCCTCGTGCTCGCAGACAAACACGCCGTTGCACCAGACCGTCGCGTGGTAGTCCACGGCACCGAAGTGCAGCACGGCCACCTGCTCGTCCGGCATCGCCGGCAGGTCCAGCGTACGCCGATACCAGCCAATGCCGCCCCGGTTCCGTAGATCCGCGAACTGCGCCTGCCAGGGCATGGGTACCCCGGCCGTCCGCCAGCCGGACCGGTTCACGACCTCATCGGGCTTGACATCGCCGGCTGCATCAAAATAGAAGTGCCATGGCCCATCTAGGACGGTGCGTTGGCGCGTGCTCATCGGACGGTACTCCGGGTGGGTTCGGACGAGGGTAGAATTGACGTGGATCCGTCATCCTCTGCGCCCTGAGAATACCCGGTCGCAGAGGATGACGGATCTTACGGTATCAGCTAGCGCGACAACTGTTCGTCGATGCGCGTTTGGGCAGAGGAGAGGGCATCTGCCGGCGCTTTGCCGGTGAGCCAGGTGGCTTCCAGCTCTTCTTTCAGGATATCCTCAATGGCCTGCCAGTTGACGATGGCCGGGACCAGCTTGGCGATGTCGGCCGTGGCGGCGTAGTTTTCACGCTGGGGCACTTCAGCCAGGGCGTCGCTGTTCAACACGGAAGTGCGTGTAGAGAGATGCCCCGTGCCGGCCGACCAGTCCAGGCTATGCTCGTTGAGGAAGGCCAGAAATTCCATGGCTGCGTCATACTTGGCATCGGCTTCATCGGGTTGGCGCGGCACCACCCACATATGGGAATTGGCCCAGGTTGCCGGCACATCGTAGAGGGTCGGGAAGTCCATGGCCCGGTACTCGAACTCGGCTTCGCGGTTGTACTGGTCGACGGCCCAGGTGCCGTTGTGGAGCACGGCCGCTTCGCCGTTGAGGAAGGCCTGCTGGGAACCGGCGTAGTCATATTCGGGATTGGCGTAGCCCTGCTCGAACATCGTCGTCATGAAGTCAAGGGCCTCAGCGCTTTCCGGCGTGTCGACTGACGCCACAGAGCCATCCGCCGCCACCAGGTCGCTGCCCTGCTGCCAGACCAGGGTGAACATAATGCGGACGCCGATGGGGAATTGCGACGCATCGGTCGCCATATAGTCGGCGCCTGTCGTCTCCTTCATAAGTGCGGCCTGTTCCTCAAACTCTGTCCGGCTTGTGGGGAGGATGGGATTGCCCTCGTCGTCGACCAGGCCGGCTTCTCGGAAGAGATCTACATTCACATGCCACAGGTTTGCGTGGAGATCAAATGGAATGCCGAAGAACTGATCTTCATAGGTGATGGCGCCCTGGGCGGGAGCCGTCCAGTCCGACGAATCGATGCCGTATTCCTCATACATATCGCCCACGGGCAGCAGCAGGTTGCGGACCGTATAATCAGGCATGTTGGAGCCATGCATCACGGCCACGTCCGGCGGTTCGCCACCGGCGAAGGT
>CAYZLP010000037.1:0-14241 GCA_964478635.1 uncultured Caldilineaceae bacterium | reverse complement strand
CCAGGTCTATTTCAAGCAGCCGGCCGAACTCATGAGCACGGCCGATGATTACCGCGACGTGCTCACTTCCAGCCTCTTTTACCAGATGGTCAACGCCCGACTCGATGAGCTGAGCCGCCGCAGCGATGCCCCCTTTGTCTTTGCCGTCAGCGACGAGGGCAACCTGGTCCGCCCCACGACGGTAAGTCTCGTTGCGGCGCAGATGAAGGAAGGGCGCGCCCTGGAGGGCCTGGATGCGTTGCTGACCGAAGTCGAACGGGTTAATCGCTTTGGCTTCACTGAGAGCGAATTGGAACGGGCCAAGCGGAACGTATTGAGCAACTTTGAGCAGGCCTACAACGACCGGGAGAATGTCGACAGCGCCAACTTCGCGCGCGAATACGTGTCCGCCTATTTGGAGAATGAGCCGATTCCCGGTATCGAAGTCGAATACGCACTGGCCCAGGAACTCATTCCGGCCATCACGCTCGATGAGGTCAACCAGGCCATCGATTCCCTCGTGGCCGAAGAAAGCCGGGCCGTGATCGTGATTGCGCCGGAGAAAGAAGGCGTTATCGTGCCAACTGAGGATGAGCTGGCTGGCGTCGTGGCTGCAGTAGAGGCCAAGGACCTGGAGCCCTATGCCGACACCACGCCCGACGTGCCGCTCATCGCCACGCTTCCGGAACCGGCCGCCGTGGTGAACGAGGTGACCATCCCCGAACTGGAAGTCACCGAAATTGAGCTGGAAAACGGCGTGCGCGTTCTGATGAAGCCCACGGACTTCCGGGAAGAGGAAATTCTCTTCGCGGCCAGCAGCCCTGGGGGCTCATCCCTCTATGAAGACGAAGACTTCCTTGAGGCGGACAATATTGCCGGCATCGTCAGCCAGAGCGGTATCGCCGACTTCAGCGTTGATGACCTGGTCCGCTTGTTGGCGGGCAAACAGGCGGACGTCTCGCCGTACATCGGCGAGCTTTACGAGGGGTTGTTCGGCTCTGCGCGCCCGGCCGATCTGGAGACGCTCCTCCAGTTGATTCACCTCACCATGACCGCGCCCCGCCAGGACGCGGAAGCGCTGGCCGTCTGGCAGGATCAGCAGCGTACCTTCCTGGAAAACCGGGAGCTCTCGCCCTTCGCCGCGCTGGAAGACGCCCTTATCGAGGGGCTCTACGACAGCGATCTTCGCTACCGCGTGCCGACACTGGAGGAGATCGAGGCCCTGGATGTAGAACGGGCATACGAGATTTACGCCGACCGTTTCGGCGATGCGGGTGACTTCACCTTCATCTTTGTCGGCAACTTCGATGTGGAGGAACTGACGGCCCTGGCCCAGACCTATCTCGGCACACTGCCGGCCACGGACCGTAGCGAAACGTGGCGGGATGTGATGCCGCCTCTGCCTGAAGGTATTGTCCAGAACGACGTCTTCCGCGGCCAAGAAGAACAGAGCATCGTGCAAATCGTCTTCCCCGGAGAACTGGATCCGGAAGCCCATTCCTGGATGAGCCTGGACGGATTGGAAACCGTCCTCGATACGCGCGTCCTCCGCGACCTGCGCGAGGCGCGCTCCGGCGTCTACGCCTCTTTTGTCGGCGTTGACAGCACCGAGGAACCGACGCCCCGCTACGAAGTGACGGTCGCCTTCGGCGCCGATCCGCAGCGAGTGGAGGAGTTGGTCGATGCCACTTTCGAAATCCTGACCGACGTGCGGGACAATGGCCCCTCCGAGGAAGAAATGGTCAAAGTGCGTGAGCAGGCCCGGCGCGCCCTGGAGGAAGACTTGCAGGACAACGGCTTCTGGCTGGATGAGTTGGAAAGCTATCTCTACGCCGACGAAGATGTCGACATCCTCGACATTCTTGGGTACGAGGACGAAATCGCCGCGATCACGGCCGAGGACATCCAAAATGCGGCCGGGGCGCTGCTTGCGTTGGATAACTACGTGCGTATCGCCCTCTTCCCGGAAAGCTACGAGACGCAGTAGCAGCCGGGATTGGCATAGAACGCGGATTTGGCGGATTGACCGAATTTGCGCGAATTTTCACCGAGATCGATCGGCGGGAATCCGCCCAATCGTTCGACTGAGTTCACGACGAGGTCCGCTCAATCCGCGTTCTATCTGATCGATGGCTGAATGGCTACGCCTATTCCAGAATTGCCGTGATCCTCGCGGGCGTGCCCCGCTCACCCAGGCGCACGGCCAGGAGCGCGGTCGAGCCGGTCACGCCCGGGTGGAGCAGCAGCTCCGCCCGAGTTGCCACGCGGTCGTCCTGCGCGGCGATGAGGCGGGGCGCCTGATCCTTCTCGGCAGCGGCCAGCATTTGGGCCATGGTCCAGGCCCGGTCCCGGGCGCGGCCCATGCTGAAATTGACGATGACGTCGTCGCTATGCCGTACGAAACGCAGCAGCACCCCCAGCCAGGGCCAAACTTCCACCAATTCCTCCTGTACCTCTTCCACCAAACCGGCCAAGATGGCATTGATATGCATGAAGTCGCGCTGGAGGCCGGGCAGCTCAGGGCCGGGGGTGGTTGCGGCGGCGGCAATGCCCAAATCCAGGTTGATGTGAGCATTCATACCGAGGAGCAGATGTTGGATGACGGCCGGACGCCAGACGTCGGCGGCCGCAAACGCGGCAGCCCATGATCTGGTCACCGGCTCGCCCCGGCGGTGGGCGTAAAAAGCCTCCAGATAGCGATTGGCAAAGAGAACGTCGAGCCGCTCCATGCGCGGGTTGTCGTCGAAGCTGCCCGCCCGGATCTCGTCGCGCACGGCCACGGTCACCTTGCGGTAGAGCGCGGGAAAGTAGCCGAGACGGCTGTCGTTTTCCCGGGCCCAGGCGATGATCTCGCTCAGTTGCGCAATGACTTCATCGATGGTCGCGGCGCGTTCACGCATGGCGCCACCAGTCCTGAGGAGAGGTGCGCTTGCCGAAGCCGAGCCAATCGTCCAGCGTGAGCATGAAGCGGCGTAGGCGCGTTGCGGCCAGGCCTCGCCCCAGGCGATGATGCCAGCGGGAGAAGTCCTTGTTGTACGGGCAGACGCGGATACAGATGGAACAGTCGCTGTTCTGATTGACCCAGAAGCCGAAGCACTTCTCGGCATCGGTGGTCCACTTGTTCACGCCCGTGATGTTGGAGATGTTGTGGACGTCGGTGGTGGGCGGGCCGGCCGCAATGGCCTTGACGGGGCAGGCATTGCTGCACTTGCGGCATACCTCGCAGAATTCCCGCACGCCAAACCGGACCGTTGCGTCGTGGGCCAGGGGCAGATCGGTGAAGATTTTGCCCAGGCGCACCCGGGGGCCGAATTCCTTGGTGATGAGCAACCCGTGGCGGCCATATTCGCCCAGTCCGGCCTGGATGGCCAGGGGAATGGCCAACGCGGTATCGTTGAGACTGGCGACGGCTTGATAGCCGAGATTGCGGATGTACTGGGTCAGCGTGAGCAAGACCAATGTGTCGAGCGAATAGCCCAGTCCTGTGGCCGCGCCGCTCAGGGCGGAGGGGACCGTTTCGATCAGCTCCCGGTCCATGGATTGGGCGATGACGATGGCGTTGGTGAGCCCGGCCGGCAGCTCCTGGGGTTTCTCATCTTCATGCAGGCGGCTATATTTCCGGGTGTAGAGCCAGCGCTCATCGAAGGCCGTGATGCCGATGAGGTCGGCGCCGATAACCTTGCCGATGCGTTTGATTTCCCGGCTCATGGCCGCCGGTGATTCAACCGGGATGCGTTCGTCCGGCCCGTCCCGCAAGACGGTAAATTCGTCCAGGTAACCCTCCCGCCGGTTTTCGCTTTCTTTGAGTTCGGCAAAGATGTCGGTCACGTGCCAGGCGGCGTTGCGCAGCGCGTAATCCTTCTGGCCGAAGCCCTCGGCTGTCTTCCAGTTCTTGAGCGTGGTGCGATAGGTTTCATAGAAGCGCATGCTCTTGGCCGAGCGGATGGCGGGATCCCAGAAGGAGCGGGAGAAGATGTCGTTCTTTTGGGAAAAGCGCCGGAATTCAGGGCGCAGATCGAAGCCCGCCGCGGCATCGCGTGCGCGCTGCTCGGGGCTCAGGGGATCGGCAGCCGGGTTCTGCGCGCTTTCGGTCATGGTCAGACGACCTCTTCCGCCAGTTCCGACCACGTTTCAAGCTGCTTGTCGAGCGCAGCCTGGGTTTTTTCATGGGCCTGGGTGAGTCGCTGGATTTTGCTCAGATCCTGCGCACGACTGGCGTCGGCCAGCTCATGCTCGATGCGCGCCAGATCTTCCTCCAGCCGGTGGATTTCCGCTTCGACCTGGGCGACGGCTTTTTCCCGCTTGCGGGCCGCGTTCTGACGGGCCCGCTCCGCCTTGCGATCTTCCCGACTGTCCGCCCGTTGGACTGCGGCCTCGGCCCGTTCCGCTTCCCGGTCCCGATCCCGGGCATTGATGTAGCCGGCATAGGTGCCTTCGAAGACATGCATCGTGCCCTCTTGGAGCGACCAGATCTGGGAGGCCAGGCCGTCGATCAGATAGCGATCGTGGGAAACGAGCAGAATGGTGCCCGGAAAGTGTTCGAGCACGGCCTGGAGAATTTCCTGGGCCGGGATATCCAGATGATTGGTTGGCTCGTCTAGAAGCAGGAAGTTGGCCTCTTCCAGTGCGAGAATTGCCAGCGCCAGCCGCGCTCGTTCGCCGCCGCTCAGGCTGCCAACCAGCTTGTAGACATCCTCGCCCCGGAAAAGATATTGGGCCAGATAGCTGCGCGCAGGACCGATGAGCATGTGCTTGTGGCTGATGAGTTCGTCCAGTACCGTGTTGGCCGGATTGAGGGCTTCCTGGGCCTGGGCGAAATAGCCCACCTTGAGGCTGGCGCCGAATTGGACGCGGCCTGCCAGGGGCGCCACCTTGTCCATGAGCGTGCGTAGAAAGGTGGTCTTCCCCGTACCGTTGGGACCGATCAGGGCCGCGCATTCGCCCCGATGCAGCTCTACCGGCTCCGTGGTGAAGAGGGGCGTGCCCGGGTAGCCGATGGTCAATTCCGACGTACGCAGAACGATGGCGCCGCTCCGCTGTTCTGCCTTGAGGCGCATGTTCAACTCGGGCGGGCGGATGATGGGGCTCTGTAGCCCTTTGATGGCCCCCTCCACATCGGCCACGTTCCATTTTGTGTCGGAAATGTCGATCTCCGCCATGACCCGGGACCAGGTCTTGGTATTCAAGGCCTGAAGCCCGCCCGCCTGGACAACCTTGACCTCGCGAATCAGGCGCTTGAGGCGTCCTTTGGCCATGTTTGTCGTGCTGTCCCGGGCAATGTTGCGCTTGACGTAGTCGAGTTCCTTGAGAAATTTCTCGCGGATGGCCTGGAATTCGGCGTCACGCCGGGTCCAGCGCTCCTGACGCTGCAGGAGATAGGCGCTGTAGTTGCCCCGATATTCCTCCATACCGGTGCGGCTCATCTCCCAGATACGGTTCACCACTTTATCGAGGAAGTAGCGATCGTGGCTGACGATGAGCAGCGCGCCATCCCAGGTGCGGAGCAGGTTTTCGAGCCATTCGATGGTCTCCACGTCCAGGTGGTTGGTGGGCTCATCGAGAATGAGCAGATCCGGGCGCTCCAGGAGGAGGCGCGCCAGCAGCGCCCGGGTCTTCTGGCCGCCGCTGAGATGGCTGATGGGCGTGCCCCAGCGCTCTTCGCCAAAGCCCAGACCCTGCAGGATCTGCTTGATGCGCACTTCGTAGTCATAGCCGCCGGCTCGCTCGAAGCGTTCCTGGGCGTGACTATATGCGGTCAAGAGCGTTTCGGAGGCCTCCCCGTCGGCCATGCGATGCTCCAGCTCGCGCAGGGCGTCTTCCTGCTCCTGTAGCCCGGCGAAAACCCTCATCATCTCGCCGTAGACCGTGAGATCCCGGCCGGCGAAGGCTTCCATGGCCTCCTGGCGCAGGTAACCGATCCGGGTGCCGGATGACGTCACGACCTGGCCGGCCGATGGCTCGTCCAGGCCGGCCAGGATGCGCAGGAGGGTTGTCTTGCCGATACCGTTGGGGCCGACCAGCCCGATTTTCGCTTCGTTCGGGATGGCGCCGTTGAGGCCGACAAAGATATCCACATCGCCATAGGCGCGTGACAGATTAGAGAACGTGAGAATTGACATGGTCTTTGTACATGATAGGTCGGCAGTCGCTCACCTCCGCAATCGTACCACAAAGGGTTGCGGAGGGTGGAACGCGAGATACGAAATCTGACGTGACGCTTGCCGGAGTGACAGTCACCGGCGCAAACGAGTCTGGTCAGCTCACATTCGTTCTGCTGGTGACTTTCACTCCGGCAGGAAGCCCCGGCTGTTGATGATTGGCAAAATGTTTCCCTAATGGTAGGTGCGGTTTCCAACCGCACGATCTTCGAGAAAGACCAAAGGTAGATGGAGCCCGTGCGGTTGGGGTTGCCCGATTGATTTCTCAACGTTCAACAGACGCGACCGGCGCAGACCACGTAAATTCTGTGTTTCGCCATTTGTGAACGTGCGCAATTTGGCAAGATCGATTAATGTTACCGCTATGAGTAACACCCGCAGGGCTCGCCTGCCCGAATGGACGCTCTGGATCATTGGCGCGGCCACCATTTTGGCAGCGGCCGTACTGATTTTGGCCGTCGTCCTTGGCGTGAGGGCCGGCCAACAACAGATTGAAATTCAGGCCCGCCAACAGGTCGGGATTCACTTGCAGCGCGCCATCGATCTACGGGCTGAGGGTAACCTGGAAGCCGCACTGGCCGAGTATCAACAGGTCATGCTGCTCGACCCTGGCAACGTGGCGGCAGTCGAAGGAATTGAGAGTCTCCTCACCATGGCCCGCGGCGCAGACCCGGCCCCGGCCATGCTCCAAAATACCGCTTCAACCCAGGCAACGCCGGCCCTCGAAGCCGCGCCTGCCACCGGGCAGAGCCCCCTGGCGAGGCCTGCACCCACGCTAACCGCCCTGGACCAGCAGTGGGTCGAGGCCCGCGCCGCCTACAACAACGGACGTTGGGCCGATGCCGTCGATTTGCTGACCGCGATGCGCGCCGCCAACCCCGACTATGAGACCGATGCCGTGACGGAGATGCTCTTTACGGCCTACGTGAATCTGGGGGCCGAGAAAGACCAGGCCGGGAAGCTGGAAGAAGCCCTGGAACTGGTGGATGCCGCCCTGGAGCTGCGGCCCGACGAGACGGAGTTGCGCAGTGCACGGAGCCTCGCCGCCAAATATCTGGATGTATTGACCTATTTTGGCTCCGATTGGGAAAGGGCGGTCGGCCTGCTCAATGAGCTCTATCTGATCAATCCCAACTATCGGGATGTTGAAAAGCGGCTGCAGGAAGCGCTAGTTGCGCTGGGTGACGATCTGCTCGACGAAGGCGACTGGTGCGACGCGGCCGAACAGTACATTCTGGCCATCGAGATTGACGTGACCCCCGGCCTGATCGACAAGCGCGACGAAGCACGGGACGCCTGTCGCAGTGAAACGGGCGTTGCAGGCATTTCGCCGACCCGTAGAAGCAACACGCGCACGCCGACGCCTCAAGCCGACGCCGCAGACAGGACGCGCACGCCCGGCGCAACCAGTGCGGCTTCGGCAGCGGTTGCGCCGGAGACTCCCTCCCCGACGCCAACGCGGACGGCCAGGGCGACGCTGCCCGCCACCGCGACGGCTGCGGCGAGCGGCGAGACCGGCACGGCAACGCCGACGCCGGAGCCAACCTTGGCGCCCGCCGCTGCTGCCCCGACAGAGGGCAGGCTGCTCTTCGCCAGCGTCAGCCCCGACGACAACCGGAGCCGTATCTATGCCGTGCCCGTTAGCGGCGGTCAGCCGCAGGTGATCGTGGAGGACGGCATTCAGCCTGCCTTGCGCGAAGACGGGGTGCGCTTGGCCTACTACAACACGCGGGAAGACATGGCCGGCATCAGTTCGTTTGATCCCGGCAGCGGCCTGGAATTGCGCTTCACTCGCTTCGCCGAAGATCGCCGGCCGAGTTGGAGTCCTGACGGCAATCGCCTGGCCTTCGGCAGCAATCGGGAAGGCGACCGGCGGTGGCGCATCTATGTGGCCTGGGCCGAAGTTGACGGCGAAGCCGCCAGCCAGACCTTTGGCGAAAGCCCGGCATGGCATCCCACGGCAGACACCATCGTTTACCGCGGCTGTGATGATACCGGCAATCGCTGCGGTCTCTGGACCATGACCAGTGCCGGGTCCGGAAAAACGCCGTTGACCAGCGTGCCGGAAGATACCTCACCTGCCTGGAGTCCTGATGGCCGCTCCGTCGTCTTCACCAGCAACGGACGCCACGGCAACTATGACGTCTACCGGGTTGATGTCAGCACGGGCGACGTCTTCCGACTGACTCGGGACCCGGCCAACGATGGCGTACCCGCCGTCAGTCCCGACGGTCGCTGGGTGGCATTCTTGAGCGATCGGGGCGGCGCCTGGCAAATCTGGGGAATTCCACTGGAGGGTGGCGAGGCGATCCGGTTGGCGAACTTGCCTGGCGGTGTAGGCAGCTGGTTGGATCAGACCATTCAATGGGTGGAGTAGTGGTTGGTGCTATTTTGACCAGTTCGGCGCTTTTCTGTAGAATAGGGATTGCTGTGTCGACGCGGCCTGCGCTTGCAGCGGGCTTCGTCAAGTGTCACAGGCGCCTATGGCGCGATTTTCGGGGAGTAGCGCAGTCCGGTAGCGCACAGCGTTTGGGACGCTGGGGTCGTAGGTTCGAATCCTATCTCCCCGACCAGGCGAATGGTTAATTGAGAATAGATAATACTTGATTTTCTATTGGCGCAACGCATCCAATAACCATTGAGAATTATCTATTTTCGATTAATTATTGTCCTTCATCGTGCGGGTATAGCTTAATGGCAAAGCCCTAGCCTTCCAAGCTAGTCATGCGGGTTCGATTCCCGCTACCCGCTCTCTTCCTTTCTTTCCGGGTAACTATTCAGCCATTGGCCAAATAGAACGCGGATTGAGCGGATTAGGCGGATTCTCGCTGATCGATCTGGATCATAATCCGCTCAGATTCGGTAAATCCGCCTAATCAGCGCTCCTTTTTTGGCCTGGCTGTATAGATATCTTTCCGGATCGGTAGCTCAACGGCAGAGCAGGCGGCTCATAACTGCTTGGTTACAGGTTCGAATCCTGTCCGATCCACTTCCGCGCTGGATTGAAACCCATTTCTCGGCTTATCGTGCATGGACATGCAGGGCACACTCGAGAGACCGTGCGCCCTGGGTGCGCTATGCTGCTATTCTGCCAGAATGGCCGCGATGGCAGCCTGCTCCTCGCTGCTGAGTTCGACGTGATCCAGGGCTGCGACGGCCTCCTCGATCTGCCAGACTTTGCTGGCGCCAATCAGGGCCGAGGTCATACCTGTGTGGCGCAGCACCCAGGATATGGCCAACTGCGCCATGTTCTGGCCCCGGGCTTCGGCAATTTCGTTGAGCCGCCGCACCTTGCTCAGCCGCGTGTCGGTCACGCTGTCACCCCAGTGGAAGTGGCCCTCCAACTTGGCCGCCCGGGAGTCTTCGGGCATCTGGTCGAGATATTTGTTGGTCAGAATCCCCTGACAGAGGGGCGAAAATGAAATGCAGCCGATACCTTCCTCGGCCAGCGTGCTGAGCAAGCCGTCTTCGATCCAGCGATCGAACATGTTGTAGCGCGGCTGATGGATTAGGCAGGGTGTGCCCAATTCGCGCAGGATGGCGGCGGCGCGCCGGGTCTGGGTGGGATCGTAGGTTGAGATGCCCACGTAGAGCGCGCGCCCGCTGCGCACGATGTAATCGAGCGCGCCCATGGTCTCTTCCAAGGGCGTCTCCGGGTCGAAGCGATGGCTGTAGAAGATGTCGACATAGTCTAGCCCCATGCGCTTCAGACTCTGATCCAGGCTCGCTACCAGATATTTGCGGGAACCCCATTCGCCGTACGGTCCCGGCCACATGTAATATCCGGCCTTGGAAGAGATGATCAACTCGTCTCGATAGGATGCCAGATCCTTGCCCAGAATGCGCCCAAAGGTCTCCTCTGCGGAACCGGGCGGCGGGCCGTAATTGTTGGCCAGGTCAAAATGCGTAATGCCGAGATCGAAGGCCCGGTGAATCATGGCCCGGGCATTTTCCTCTTTGTCCACCCCGCCGAAGTTGTACCACAGCCCCAGGGAAATGGCAGGCAACTTCAGTCCAGACCGCCCGGTCCGGCGATACTGCATGGCATCGTAGCGGGTCTCCGCGGGCAGATAACGCATCTCGTCAACTCCTCATTGGTGGGTTGGTAAGAAATCTTGAAAACTGGCACTTGACATTAGAACATTTGTTCTATAAGATCGAAGAGATCTATGCGGCAATGCTCAAGGCCATTTCATCCACTTCAACAGTAGTTCATGGACGCTCAAAAAGCAACTCTGCATTTTCAGGCTGACCGAATCGAAGCTTTGCTCAGGCGCCATCGATTGGCGGTGTTCGTACGCGGCGGCGTCGTCTCTCCGCGGTTCGTCACCTTCCAACTGATTCCTCAGCCGGGTGTCAAGGTGGCACGGATCACGGCATTGGATGAAGAGATTGCGCTGGCGCTAAATGCCCGGGCGGTCCGCGTTTATCGCAAAGGGAGCCTGATACATGTCGAGGTGCCGCGTAGACAGAGGGAGCCGATCCGCCTGATTCCCCTGTGTGAAAGCCTGGGCGATCTGCCGCCTTACACGGCCGTGCTGGGGCTGGACGAGTCCGGTGTCCCGCTGCTGCTGCGCGTGGATGCGGCCGATGTCGTTCACGTGCTCGTGGCAGGGACGACGGGCAGCGGCAAAACGGCCTTGGCGAGAACGATCCTTGCCTCGCTGGCGCGCTTCAACGGTCCTGATGCGTTGCGTATGGTGCTGATCGATCCCAAGGGGCGGGGATTTCGGCCGCTGGACGATCTGCCCCACGTGACGGCCACGGTCGTCGACGAAACAGTCGCTGTCCGGAAACTGGCGCGCATCGTTGCCTTAATGGAGGAGCGAGATCGTGCGGGCAGCAGCCGGCCACTGGTGCTGGTGGCGGTCGACGAACTGGCCGATCTGCTGCAGAGCGGTGGCAAGCCCGTCGAGATTGCGCTGACGCGGCTGGCCCAGCGCGGACGGGAGGCGGGCATCCACCTGCTGGCCTGCACGCAGCGCCCTACGGCCAGCCTGATCGGGAACATGAAGGCGAATTTCCCGGCCCGCCTGGTCGGGGCTGTGGCCGGCACGGATGAGGCCCGGTATGCCAGCGGCATGGCGGGCAGCGGCGCGGAAAAGCTGGAGGGTGCAGGGGATTTTTTGTTGATTGTGCGGGGGGAACCGATCCGTTTTCAGGCGGCGTGGCTCGGGCCGGATGATGTCGGCAAAGTCGTTGCGGCCGGCAGACCTGGACTTTCCGACGGAATGCAATCGGCGTTGGGGAAAAGGAATCTATGAAAAAATATATCTTTCTTGCCGTGCTCGTCTTCGTGGGCGTTGTGGCCTGGCGCATCGGCGAGCGGCTGAGCAGTGATGCAATCAGCATGGGACTCGGGGTTTTGTTCGGCGTACTGGCCGGCGTGCCCACCGCAATTCTGGTCATGGCCGGCAGTCGCAGGCGGGAGCAGGCTGAATATGATCGGGGGCGGGGCGGAAGCCGCCAGATGCAGCCTCACTACCCCCAATTCGCCCCCCAGCCGCCCGTGATCGTGCTAACCGGCGGTGCTATGCCGGCCCAGCAGCCGGGAGTCGGAGCGCACTACGGGCAATATGGCCCCCCGCCCAACGGTCAATGGCAACAACAACCGTCCGAGCGCCGCTTCAAGATCGTCGGCGAAAAAGAAGAGTGGATCGATGAATGGTAGAGCGCCGTACCCGAGCAGTTCCCTAGTCAGGGTGCATCAGTGATCACAATCCGGGATATCGTGCCGCCATCCAGGTCGAGCAGGTATAGCTCGCCATCCTCGTCCTCGCCGAAAGAGCTGATGCGTCCTTCTGCATCTAATACCTGGGCCTGTTGCCATTCCCCGGGCGCGGTTTCGGAGAGAGCCCACATGGCGCCCGAGCAGTAGTCGGCAAAGAAGTAGACGCCCTGGATCTGGGGGAACTCATTACCCCGGTAGACGTATCCGCCCGTGATCGAACAGTTGCCATCCTCATGACGGTAGTCGGTCACGGGCAGCGTGAGGCCCGTCCGGTCACAGGTGTCGTCATCGGGGAAGCATTGACGACCTTCCATGATCGGCCAGCCGAAATTGAGACCGCCCGTTGCGCCGGCCGGCACGCGGTTTACTTCTTCGAAGAGGTTTTGTCCCACATCGGTCAGCCACAGATCCCCGGTTGCCCGGTCGAAACTGTAGCGCCACGGATTGCGGAGTCCGACGGCCCAAATCTCGTCCCGAACATCGGCGCCGTTCCAGTCGGCCATGCGCCACGGATTGTCCGCCGGAATGGTGTAGGGCGCCGTGCGATCGCCGGTCACATCCAGGCGCAGCATCTTGCCCAGCAGCGAGTCGGGATTTTGCCCGTTTTCATAGCGATCGTTGGCGCCGCCGCCATCACCCATGCCCACATAGAGATAGCCGTCCGGGCCAAAGGCGAGCATGCCTGCATTGTGGTTGCGGGCCGGCTGTTCGACCCGTAGAATCTCAAACGCACTGTCCGGATCGGCCCGGTCGGGGCTTGAAGCTTCTACGGCGTAACGCGCGACGACGGTTGCGTCATCGGCGGCCGTGTAGTTCACATAGAAATAACCATTGGTCGCAAAGTCCGGATCGAAGGCGAGGCCGAGCAGACCCTGTTCATTGCCCCCGTCATTGACCTGAGCCGTCAGGTCCAGAAATGGTTCGGCGATCCTCTGCCCATCGCGCCAGATGTGAATCAAACCCGCCTTTTCCACGACAAACAGCCGGCCCGAAGCATCGCCCGCATGGGTCAGAAAGATGGGACTGTCAAACCCATCGGCGAACGGCATCAAGGCGAGCGCAAGCGTCGTCGGGTCCGGGCCGGGCATTGGCGACGGAGTGGGCGTCGGAATGCGGGAGGCCGTCTCCGGCGTCTCTGCCTGGGCGCTATCCGGGGCGCCCGCACCTGCTGCGGGAACGGGCGTTTCGTCTGGTTGCTCCAACTGGGCAACGGCCGTGGGTGTCGACAGGGGCGGCTGGATCGCCGCAGGGCGGCCCGTTGAATCGGACGCGCACGCGGTGAGCCATGCGATCAGTGACAGCAAGGTAATCAGGATGGTTGTCGTGTGTTTTGGCATCGGCAGTGGTCAGGTCATGGGCAACGATGGGTCGATGGACGTCGTTCCGTTGGCTTGAAATGGCCGGCCGGTTCGACGACGCTTCACTATCTTCGCCGACATCCTGCTTGGGTTCTGTAAGCTTACGCCAAGTTAACGGCTTGCCCGACACGCTAGGCGCAGTGCATCGATTCCTGATCTTTGGTATAGTTCTGACGTCGGACAACGCGGCTGGCTGCCCATCGGTTGGTCGCTGGATACCGAGTGCCTTGTTGACCAGATTGGCGAAACCAATCGAACCGACTACCGAGCCAGCAGCGCTCATTTTGAATCAAATCGACCGCGGATTTGGCAGAAGAGTGCGAATCTCGATCGATATTCTGCAGGCAATCGGTCTGATCGTTCGACAGGCTCACGACAAGCCGTTCGACAGGCTCACGACAAGCCGTTCGACAGGCTCACGACAAGTCCGCCGTATCCGGTTTGTACCGTGGCCTATTGGCGGCAAAACGAGAATTCCTGCCACCGGACGATCGATACAGGCAGCAGTGCGCGGATATGGTACGATTGTTTGGTTCACAGCGCGGTCTGGCCATACTATGCAAGGAGTGCCATTTGGAGCATAACGAACCGTTGATTATCGCAGCGATCTTCGCGGCCGGCTTTGGTTGCCAGTGGTTTGCTTGGAAGGTGAAAATCCCGGCAATCCTGCCTTTGTTGGCGACGGGTCTTCTCTTAGGACCCGTGGGTCTGGACATCATTCATCCACGCGAGGCCTTGGGCGATCTCTTTTTTCCCTTCGTTTCGCTCTCTGTGTCGATCATTCTCTTTGAAGGTTCTCTAACGCTCAACTTCCGCGAGGTGCGCAATGTAGCCACCGTCGTGCGCAACTTGCTCGTCATCGGGACGTTGGTTTCATGGCTAGGCGGTGCGGCGGCGGCGCACTACTTCATGGGGTTGCATTGGGAATTAAGCCTGCTCTTTGGCGCGCTAATCGTCGTTACAGGCCCAACGGTGATTGCGCCGATTCTGCGCAACGTACGCCCCACCGCATCCG
>CAYZLP010000036.1:8854-14337 GCA_964478635.1 uncultured Caldilineaceae bacterium | reverse complement strand
CGAAATGCCTGGCGATAATCGCGCACGGGTTCTTCCGCAAAATACCAGTGAATATGGCCGCCGTTCCCCTGCATGTGAGCCGGTACTCCATGGTCTTCGGCCAATGCATAGAATGCATCGATCAGCAGCCGGGTATTGTCCTGCAATTCCTCGATAGCGGCGCCGTCGGCCAGCGCACGCAGACTCGCGACGGTTGCCGCCATGCTGATGACGTGACCGTTAAACGTACCGACAAAATTCGCATTGCCCGGACCCGGCGCCGATCGCTCCAGCACGTGACGCTTGCCGGCCAGCGCCGCGACGGGATAGCCATTGCCCAACGCCTTGCCGAAGAGCGACAGGTCCGCCTGGATGCCATAATATTCCTGGGCGCCGCCCCGGGCGAGGCGGAACCCTGTGAGCAATTCGTCGAAGACCAGCAGCGCGCCGATTTCGTCGGCCACAGCGCGCAGCATGGCCAGGTATGCCGGGTCGGCCGGTATGTAGCCGACATCGATCATGGTCGGTTCGACCAGGATTGCGGCCAATTCATCGCCGTGTTGGCGCAGCAAACGCGCGGTCGCGGCCGAGTTGTTGAACGGCAGAACGACTGTGTCACGCACGATCGACGGATCCAGCCCCCCGGTCCCCGGCAGGGCGATGGGTTCATCGTCAGCGCCGGCCTGGGTGATATCGGGCCAGGTGCTGACAAAGACCGGATCGGCCCAGCCATGATAGGCGCCCTCCACCTTGGCGATTTTACGGCGCCCGGTGTGC
This sequence comes from uncultured Caldilineaceae bacterium, assembly GCA_964478635.1. Taxonomy (GTDB): domain Bacteria; phylum Chloroflexota; class Anaerolineae; order Caldilineales; family Caldilineaceae; genus JAGRCP01. The sequence goes on along the minus strand of CAYZLP010000036.1, from coordinate 13,581 downwards.
ACCCGGGCCGTTTGGAGTGCATGGAGCAACGCCTCCGTGCCCGTGTTGGTGAAGCGCACGCACTCCACCGCCGGCGCCATGCCCATCAAGAGTTCGGCAGCTTCTACTGCCAATTCGCTCTCAACCCCTGCGGTCAATCCCGCCTCCAACGCGCGCTGCACGGCGGCCCGCACGGCAGGATCGTTGTGCCCCAGCAAGACGGCGCCGTTGCCCATGCCCAGATCGACATAGCGGTTGCCGTCCACGTCCCACAAATAGGGACCGTCCGCCCGTTCGAAATAGAGAGGATGGGGCGCACGCGCGCGGGAATTCGAGTGGACGCCTGCGATGGTAGAACGGAGGGCCCGGTCATATAGAGCTTGCGAACGAGTGGTCTGCATGGAGAGTGCTCCATTCTCGGCATAGGGTGGCCGATTGCGCAATCCAGAACACGGCAGGGTCGAGCACAGTCCGGTCAGACGGCCGTGCTCTGCGGCTCAAGTAGATTTTCAAGCTCCTGCACGATGTCGGCCGTGTCCCGACAGCGGCAGAAAGCATTGTCCAAATTGGTGATGGCAGCCTGATGCAGTTCAGGCGAAACCGCGGCGCAGGCATCCGGGATCATGATGACGGCATAGCCGAGATCGCTGGCATCGCGCACCGTACCTTCGACGCAACCGTTGGTCACCACGCCGCAGATGAGCAAGGTCTCCGCGCCCAAGCTGCGCAGAGTGTGGTCAATGCCGGTAGAGTTGAACGGACTGGACGATGTTTTCGAAATGACAATGTCGTCCGGTCCCGGCCCAATCTCCTCCAGGATTTCCGCGTCGACCGAATCCTTGGGCACGGCGAGGTTCACGTTGGCGTGCTGACGCCCCACATCCCGGGCCGTGCGCGTCTTCGTGGCGATACGCGTATAGATCACGGGAATGCCCGCCGCCCTGGCCGCCGTAAGAAGCCGTTGCTGATTGACCACGGCCCGCTCGACCGCGGTCCAGTAGGAATCGAAGATCGCGCCGACGCCGGCCTCCCGGGCCCGCGCGCCGATGCCATACCGGGGATGGGCGTCCAGCTTCTGCATGTCCACTATGATCAGTGCGGTGTTGGCGCGCGCGATCGGAAAGTCCGGCAGCTGTGGAAAGACGAGCGTCAATTGGTTTTCGGGAATGTCGGGCATGGCAAGCTCCTCTCCGGGTAAGACGATTGACAGCAACTGCGATTTACTGACGCATGCGCGGGTCCATGGCGTCGCGAATGCCGTCGCCGAGCAAATTGAAGCCCAAGACCGTCAGAAAGATCGCCAGTCCGGGAAACCAAGTGAGCCACGGCGCATCGCGCATGAACTGCATGCCGAAGTTGAGCATGGAACCCCAGCTTGCGGCCGGCGGCTGGATGCCCAGCCCGAGGAAGCTGAGCGCGGCCTCGGCGAGAATGGCGTTGCCCAGGCCCAGGGTGGCAATGACGAGAATTGGCGCAAGTGAGTTGGGCAGCAGATGGCGCCACATGACGCGCACGGTGGGTACGCCGATGCTCCGGGCGGCCAGCATGTAATCTTCTTCGCGCAGGGCCAGGGTGACGCCCCGGGTGACCCGAGCATAGGTCGTCCAATAGACCGCCACCAGGGCCAGCATGACGTTGAGCAGGCTGGGTCCCCGGACGGCAATAATGGCGATGGCGAGAATGATCACCGGAAAGGCCAGGAACACGTCGACCAGGCGCATGAAAACGGCATCCAGCACGCCCCCGCGATAGCCGGCGAGTAAGCCCATGGGAACGCCGATCAGCATGGCCAGGCCCACGGTCAAGATGCCGACCCACAGCGAAATCCGGGCGCCATAGAGGATGCGGCTCAGTATGTCGCGTCCGAGGTTGTCGGTGCCGAAGAGATGTTCGCCGCTGGGCGGCAGGAAGCGCTGCCCCAGAATCACCTCATTGGGGTCGTAGGGCGCGAGCCACTGGGCAAAGAGCGCGATGAACAGAAAGACGGCAATAATGATCCCGCCCAGCAGGGCCGTGCGACTATGGCGGAAGACATAGGTCGCCCGGGACCAGAAGCCGCGCGACTCCTTGCGTCCGAACGCTTCCCCACCTTGCTCAGTTGGCGGTAATGCGCGGGTTGAGCCAGACATAGAGCAGATCAACAAAAAGATTGATGAACGTGACCATGAACGCAATGATCAGCACAAGCCCCTGAACGAGGGGATAATCGCGCTGGCTGATCGCGTTGATGAGCAGACGGCCGATCCCGGGCCAGGCAAAGATCGTCTCGGTGATGACGGCGCCGCCCAAGAGCACGCCCATCTGCAAGCCCAAGACGGTCACGACCGGGATCAAGGCATTGCGAAAGGCGTGACGCATGATCACCGTCCGCTCGTTCAGCCCCTTGGCCCGGGCCGTGCGCACGTAATCCAGGTTGAGCACTTCGAGCATGGACGAGCGCGTCAGGCGCGAAATGATGGCCATGGAAAAGGCGCCCAGAACCGTGGCCGGCAGCACCAAATGGCGGATGGAATCGAAAAGCGAAGACGGATCGCCGGTGCGAAAGAGTTCGCCCAGGCCGGGCAGCAGACCGTCGCCCCGGCCAAAGGAAGGGAACCAGCCGAGTTCCAGCGAAAATATGAGGATGGCCAGCATGCCCAACCAGAAGACCGGCATGGCAACGCCGGCCAGAGCAAAGATGGACGCAAAGGCATCAAACCAGGAATAGGGGCGCAGCGCCGACAGGATGCCCAGCAGCCCGCCGAGCAGCGTCGCAAAGATGAGCGCGGCAAAGGTCAACTCGATGGTGGCCGGCAGCCGCTCCATGATCAGCTTCATGACCGGCTCGTTCTGAAAGATGGAATCACCGAAATCCCCCTGCAGCACCCGTCCCATGTAATTGGCAAACTGCACGGGCAGCGGCTGATCCAGGCCGAGCAGGCTGCGCAGCCGGTCGAGTTCCTCGGGCGTCGAATCGGTTCCCAAAATCACCAGGGCCGGATCGCCGGGAATGAGGTGAATCAGAATGAAGGTCAGAAGCAACACGCCAAGCAGCACAATCACTGTCTGGATGATGCGTCGGGTGATGTAGGCTGTCATACGCTGTCGATCGCGCCCGTTACCGACAAGAAACTATCGGCAACGGGCGCAGCCACTGCTAGCCATGACCGTCGGAAGGATAATGCGCGAACCGGCGCGGCGCTAGTCCACCTCCCGGCGGTCATGGCCGGCAATTTCTTATTCGCCGAGAGATACATTCTTGAGGGTGCGGAAATTCTGCACCGGATTGACGGTAAAGCCCTGCAGCGTATCAGGGTGCATGGCGATGTATTCCTGATACTGGAGGAAAATGTAGAAGGCATTGTCGACGACTTTCTGGGTCGCTTCCGTATAGAGGGCTTTGGCCGCATCCTGGTCGAGCGTCGCCCGGGCCTCCTTGATCAGCGCATCCAGTTCTTCATCGTTGCACTTGCCGTAATTGGCCGCGCCGTCAATGGTGAACTGGCGGTAGAGCGCCTGATCGGGATTGGCCAGATTGAGCCAGCCCACAACGCCAACCTGGTAATCGCCGTTCTGCACGTCGGTGAAATAGCTGGGCCACTCTACGACATTGGTGTCCGCCTGGATGCCGACATTCATGAACTCGGCCTGCAGCACCTCGATGACCTGGCGACGGTCCGGATCCTCGCTATGGGTCCGCACCGTGATCTGGAGCGGCTCGCCGTCCTTGGCGCGCATGCCGTCGTCGCCGACGGTCCAGCCCGCTTCATCCAGCAACTGCGCCGCCATGGCGGGATCGTAGTCGTAGGTGGGCAAGTCGTCGGTGTAGGCCCACATGCCGGGCGGGATCGGACCCTTGGCCACCTGACCGATACCTTCATAAATCGCGGCGGTGATGTCGTCCCGGTTGACCAGATGGGAGAGAGCCCGTCGCACCGTTTCGTCCTGCAATACCGGATCGGCGCAATTGAGATTCACGTAGGTGTAGCCGGCCGCAGGCGTGCGGTTGACGACAAACCCCTCCGTCGTCTCCATGCGCTTGACATCCTGGGGCGAAAGGGGAGATTGGACCAGATCGAGGTCGCCCGCCTCCAGGGCCACAACCCGGGCGCTGTTGTCGGGCACAACGCTCAGCTCGATACCGTCCAGCAGGGGCGCCCCGTCCCAGTAATCTTCGTTGGCAGCGAGCGTGATGCTGTCGCCCCGTCGCCACTCGCTCAACATGAACGGTCCCGTACCGACGGGATTGTTGGCAAAGGCTTCCGGATCGGCTTCGGCGACCGCTTGCGGGACGATGCCCATGGTCAGATACGAAAGGAACGGCCCATAGGGTTGGTCCAGCGTGAACTGAACGGTGTAGTCGTCCAGGACTTCGATGGCCGTGATAGGCGTGAAAAAGGCCCGGCTGGGGGAGGCAAATTCCTCATCCAGAATCGTATCAAACGTGTACTTCACGTCCGCCGCGGTCAACTCATCGCCGTTGTGAAATTTGACGCCTTCCCGCAGCTTGAAAACCCAGGTCAATTCGTCCGGATTTTCCCAGCTTTCGGCCAGGCTCGGGGCGACTGTGTAGTCGGGCTGCATCTCGACGAGGCCGTCGAAGACCAGTTCTCGGAGACGAAATGCCGAGGTATCCCGTGCCAGACGGGGATCGCCCGTGCCGGCATCGACATCCAATCCGACCCGGAGCGTACCGCCGGCGGCCGCTTCCCCGCCGCTCTCCGCGGCTTCACCGGCAGCGGGCGCGGCGCCGCTCTCCGCAGGCGGCG
>CAYZLP010000036.1:5541-8754 GCA_964478635.1 uncultured Caldilineaceae bacterium | reverse complement strand
TGGACACAAAACTCGGCTAGGTTGAAACCGGCAAAATGACCGGCTCTCTGCGGGCTTGCGAAATCTCGTAGGCGACGTTCACCAGGTCTCCCGCCAGTTCATGCAGGCGTTCCAGAGAAATGCGCACCGATGGACCGCTGATGCTGATGGCCGCGTCCACATGGCCCAGGCTGTTGAATACCGGCGCGGCAACGCAGCGGACGCCAAGCTCCCGCTCCGCGTCATCCAGGGCGTAGCCGCATGCGCGCGTCCTGGCAATTTCAGACTCCAATTCTTCCCGCTTGACAACCGTGGCGGCGGTAAAGGCTTCAGGCGTACGCGCCAGGAAGCGGTCGAACTCCCCCTGCGGCAAATAGGCCAGGAAGACCTTGCCCGAGGCGGACGCATGCAAAGGGAAGCGTTCGCCGGCAGGATAGGAGACGCGCAGCATGTTGGGACTGTCCACATGGTCCAATTGAATGACGCTGTCTTCAAACCGCGCGGTCAGATTGACGGTTTCGCCGGTTTGGGCAGCCATCTTTTCCAGCCAGGGCCGCGCGATCCGAATCAGGTTATGCTTGCGCACGGCAACATGACTGAGGCGGATCAGGGTATTTCCCAGGCCATAGCGGTTGGTGACCGGATCTTGCGTCACGTAGCCAACCTGAATCAGGCTTGTCAACAGGCGGTGGACCGTGCTGGACGGCAGTCGCGCCTGCTCGCTAATCTCGCCCAACGTACATTCACCCGGACTGTCGGCCATGATATCCAGCAGGGAAAGGGCCCGGATTACTGATTGAACACTGCTTTTCTGGTCTGCAGTCATATATGAACCGGAGATAACAACCGCGACTCATTCCGCTCTGCGGAATTTGATTCCATTCTACGGACAAACCATAGCACAGGGCAGGGGCGACGTCAACCCGCAAAAACCTATCATTGTCCCAACAAAAAAGGGGCAGCAGATCGATATGTGTCGATCTGCCGCCCCCTTGAGCTTGGAAAGCGGGACTTTCATGGATTTGAAACTTCGCGTTGTTGCAGCGCAGCGCGCTGCGTCCACGCGCCCTGACCAGAAAGACGCCCCAGCGCCCACAGATAGGAATTACGCCGGCACGTTCACTCGCAACTTCGTGCCGCAGGCGCCGCAGAAATTGTCGTCCGGTGCGACGGCGGCGCCGCACTCATGGCAGAAGCGCCCGTTGGATGGCGTCACCGTTGCCGCGGTCGCAGGAGCGGTGCTAGGCGCGGCTGCAGTCTTCACCGCCGCCCCCGTCGCCGACACGGCCAGTGGCTTGGTGTCGACGATGACGCGCTGGCTGGCGATCGCAGCCTCCAACTCCGCTTCCAAGTCACTAACTTCGGGTGCAAGTTGATCGATGCGCTTGATCAGGCTGAGGGCCTGCTGGCGCAGACGGTGGTTGTAGCGGGTGTAATCCTCTTCGTTGAGTTTCCCCGTCCGATAGTCAAACTCGATTTCCTTGATGTTGTTGAGGACCGTATCCTTGCGCGCCATGAGTTCGCCCACGGGGCTATCGTCCGTCTCATGGAGCGGGCGCGCCGGGGCAAAGAGCGGACGTGCCACGTAGATGACCGCTACGGCCGCCGCCAGCAATGCCAGTCCGATAGTCAACCAAAGCATAGTATAACTCTCTCTCGTTCAGCTTCCGCAGTCGGCTAGATACCGGCCGGCTGGCCGGCAACCGCGGGAGCTGCTGCGGTCCGACGCTTGGGATGGGGCCACAGGCAAATCAGCGTGCCGAGCGCCATGACGATGCCGCCGACCCAGAGCCAGAGCGTCAGCGGATTCACAAAGATGCTGAAGGTGGCTGCGTTCTCACTCCAGCCATTGAGTACGATGTAGATGTCTTCACTGGGCCGGACATAGAGGCCGACTTCACTCGTCGGCATGTCGGGCGTCTTGTCGTAGATGTTGCGCCGGGGGCCGACCGTACCGAGCAGATTCGTACCGTCATTGGTGAAGATGCTGACGTAGGCCCGGTATTCGACCAAATTGTCCTGACGTTCGGCGCTCAGACCGTCGTAGGTAAAGGTATAGCCGGCCAGTTCCGCGCTTTCACCCCGCTGGATGGTGACGTTGGTCGTCTCCACATAGAACTGGTTGCCGATAATGGCCACGCCGATCATGACCATGCCCAGATGGACGATGTAGCCGCCGTAGCGCTGGCCGTTGCGGCGCATGAGGTTCCACGTTGCGGTGAAAGGATTCTCGCCCGTGGCCGCGCGCCGGGCCAGCATGCCCCGGATAAATTCCTGGGCGATGGTGGCGGTGACGAAGACGCAGGCCGTCAACCCCGCCATCGGGTAAACCCGCTGACTCATCCCGAACCAAAAAGCCAGGGCGAAGATCAGGGAGACGACCAGCGGCCAGGTGAACTGCTTGCGCAACATGTCCACGCTGGTGCGGCGCCAGCCCAAGAGGGGACCCACGCCCATCATCACAAAGAGCAGCAGGAAGAGGGGGCCGGTCACCTTGTTAAACCAGGGCGCCGCCACGCTGATGCGCTGGCCTGTGATGATTTCGCTGAACATGGGGAAGAAGGTGCCCCAGAGCACGGCAAAGGCGATGCCGGTAAAGAGCCAGTTGTTAGCCAGGAAGGCGGCTTCGCGGCTCAAAACGGAGTCGATGGAATTCTCACTGCGCAGCAGCGGCATGCGGCTAAAGAGCAGCCAGAGGAAGCCGAAAACGATGATGATGAGGAAGCCCAGGAAATAAGGGCCCACATCGCTCTGGGCAAAGCTGTGCACGCTTTCCAGAATGCCGCTGCGGGTGGTAAAGGTGCCCAGGATGACCAGCACGTAGGTCAGCCAAACGAGGACCAGGTTCCACACCTTGAGCATGCCCCGGCGCTCCTGAATGACGATGCTGTGCAGGAAGGCCGTCGCGGTCAGCCAGGGCAGGAAGCTGGCATTTTCCACCGGATCCCACGCCCAGTAGCCGCCCCAACCCAGCTCCATGTAGGCCCACTGGCTGCCCATGATGATGCCGGCCGAGAGGAACATCCAGGGAATCAGGGTCCAGCGGCGAACGATGCGCACCCAGGTGTTGCCCAGCTTTTTGCTCAGCAGCGAGGCCACGGCAAAGGCGAAGGGCACCGCCATCCCTACCCAGCCGATATAGAGCATAACGGGGTGGATGACCATCCAGTAATTCTGCAGCAGCGGATTCAGGCCCTGGCCGTCGGCCGGCTTGAAACCATACTGGTGGAAGGG
>CAYZLP010000036.1:0-5441 GCA_964478635.1 uncultured Caldilineaceae bacterium | reverse complement strand
CGGGTTTAGGGTCGAATTGCGTCCAGCCGCTGGTCCAGATCGGCCTGACTCACAATGGGGCCGATGACCTGACTCTCGATCCTGCCGTCCGGGCTGATAAAGAAGGTTTCGGGCACACCCTTGATCCCGTAGGAGCGGGCAGCACTGCTCTGCAGGTCCGGTCCGTTGGGATAGGTGATATTGAACTCGGCCAGATATTCCAGGGCCGCATGTTCCTGATCCAGATAATCGAGGCCGATGAAGACAATACCGTTGCCCTCTTCACGACGCCAGGTCTGTTCCAGCAGATCGGCCTCCGCCCGGCACGGATCGCACCAACTGGCCCAAAAATTGAGCACAACGCCCTGTCCCTGCAGATCGTCGAGGCTGATCGTTTCACCCTCAAATGTGGTGAACTCGAAGGGAGGCGCTTCGCCGGACGCGCGCTGCTGAGAAATGTTCTGGCGCTGCAGTCCTACCACCAGGAAGGCAATGAAGCCCACCAGTGCGGCGACGATCACCAGCCGCCAGATGGAGGCCTTGCGCTTGTGTTCCAGGGCTTCGGCCGCGGATTGCTCAGCCTGCGTGTCCGCATCGACATTTTGCTGCGGGTCGGGCGCGAAGCCGACCGATCCCGCCGGAGGTTCGTGAAGGCGCAGCTCATCAGTCATAGCGGGCAAGCTCCTCTTCTAGCCGGCGGGCGTAGCGGTCTTCCTGGCTCTCTGCCGCCCCGGCTGACGAGGAAGCAGAACCTGCAGGTGCGCCCGGCGCCTCCAGGACCGACTCCCGGCTTCCCTGGATCATCTGACGACCTCGGGTAAACAGAAAGACGCCGCCGCCCAGCAAGACCGCCACGGGCAAAATCCACGCCAGGAGATTGAAGCCTTCCCGGGGGGGTTCGCCCAGAACCTGGGGCCCGTACTGGTTGACGAAATAGTTTTTGATGCTCTGGGTATCTTCGCCTTCAGCCAGCTTGATGGCGATTTCATCCTTCATCTGATCGCAGGCCTTCAGTTCGCAGCCGTCCAGCCGGACGCCGGAACAGAGGGGACACCAAAGCTCGCGGGCCACTTCATTGACTTCGTCAGCCGTGATGCCTGACGCATCTTGAGCTTGTAGTGGATTGACAAGGGAAAGGACGATCACGAACAGGAGCAGCGCAGCCCAACTGCCGCGCATAAAGGAATGTTTCAGTTGGTTTTGTTTGTTCATAGTTGTTTCGGTGTCGGGTAGCGACTCGACATCAGTACCGCCATCGGCGGTTGGACAGGGTAACCAATACAACACGCAACAATGGATTTTTGCCGGCGTCCGGGTTGCATCGTCATAAACCGCTGCGCTCGTCCACCCCGGTGGAAATGGACCAGCAGCTGCTGCCAGAGGTAGAGATGCCGAATTTCCGCCCTGGTACTGGCGCTGGGCCCGGTCGAAACATTGACGCCGTACCCTACTATTCTGCCGGCACGGTGAGATTATACCACAACTTTTTACATTGAGACTGGTCAAATGCCCAGGAAGTGCCTGGTCATTCGTTCAGTTCTCGCACAGCCATCTGTTTCAGGTCATCCGTCCAGATGGTTCGGTGGACGCGGATACCCAGCTGGCCGGCCCGGGCGCGTACGCTGCGCATGTCGGGCTGGGGGGCGCAGACCAGGACGACAACACTGGCCCCGCGGCGGTAGGCTTCATGCAGCGTCCAGAGCAGTTCGTCACTTACCTGGGGCGTGACCACGACGAGCGTGCCGCCCCAACTGAGATCGCTAATCTGGCGGGGTAGCCAGGGGGCCAGGGCCGGCGTGTCATCATTCAGCTCGATCCGGGCCAGCAGATCAAGCACGTTCATGAGATGGCCCTGCCCCTGCTGGGCCGGCACTGCCGTGGCGGTGGCGCCGGCGCGCGGGTCGCGGCCGTTGCTGATCAGGCCCACGGGCTGGCGCTGCTGGGTGATGTAGGTCGCCACCGAAGCCGCTACCGTGACCGACCATTCGCTATAGCCGAAGATGCCCCGGCGGACGTGATCGTAGGAATGGCGCGCCATGTCGAGCACTACGGTTACGTTTAATGCGATCGCGGGCTGAAATTTCTTGACCAGGAGCGTATCTTCGTGGGCGCTGGCTTTCCAGTGAATGTGGCGCAGGCTGTCTCCGGTCACGTAATCGCGCACGCCCGTGAGCCGGGCAGGGTCTGCGAAGATACGCTGGCGGCTGCCGATGACGCCGAAGGGCGCCCGGCTGGGCAGGCCGAGCTGCTCCAGGGTGACCACCTGGGGGTAGACCGTCACGTGGGGCGGGTCAAGCTCCTGCCAGTTGAGGCCCGAGAAGCCGAAGAGATCGCCTGCAGTGATAAGCAGGGGCCCGATCGGGTAGTAACCACGACGCTTGCAGAGAAAGCGATAGCTGTAGTCCACCGCCGCATGGCCGCCAAGACTCGTAACGAGATGATAGTTGGGCTGATCCTTGAGTTCCAGCGGCGCCTGCTCCACGATCTTGAGCCAGGGGAGGGGCAGCCAGCTTTCGTTGCGCACTTCCAGCCGGACATCGATGTGCTCACCTGTAAAGGCCCGGTAGAGCATATGGCGCTCTGCCTTGACATGTTTGAGGACATGGCGGATCCACCAGTGGCTGAAGATCCAGACGCCGGCCACCAGGTAGAGAATGAAGTAGATCCAATTTTGACGCAGCAGGGCCGCAAAGAGGAAAAGGATTAGAATGGCCCAGAAAATGCGGTGCATCAGTTAAGGTCTGCCCTTAATTCTCGACGCCGCCCAGGTCGAGAGGCGTCTGCTCCACGATTTCGGCAATGATGGCCTCGGCCGTGCGCCCGCGCAGCGCGCTTTCCGGCTTGACGATACAGCGATGGGGGAGGGCCAGGGGCGCCAGAGACTGGATGTCGTCAGGCAGCACATAGTCCCGCCCCCGGACTGCGGCCAGGGCCTGACCGCCCCGGTAGAGGGCCAAAGCGCCCCGGGGGCTCGCGCCCAAAGCCAGATCGCCATGGGTGCGGGTCGCCTGAATGAGTTCGACGATGTAGTTGCGCAGGCTCTCGTCGACCCGCACGGTCCAAACCGCTTCCGCCAAGCGCGGGGCCTCGCGCCCGTCGACCGTCGGCTGGAGGTCTTCGATGGGATGGCGTCCGCCCAGGTTGACCAGCATGCGGCTTTCATCGGCCGGTGAGAGATAGCCCAGGCTGATTTTGAACAGAAAGCGATCCAGTTGGGCTTCGGGCAGGGGGAAGGTGCCCTCATATTCCACCGGGTTTTGGGTCGCCAGGACCAGGAAGGGCCGGGGCAGGGTCCGGGTATCGCCGTCGACGGTCACCTGGCGCTCACCCATGCATTCCAAGAGAGCGGCCTGGGCTCGGGGCGTGGCCCGGTTGATCTCGTCGGCCAGCAGGACATGGGTGAAAGCCGGGCCGGGCTTGAACTCGAAGGCCCGGGTGGCCTGGTTGAAGACGCTCACGCCGGTAATGTCGCTGGGCAGAAGATCGGGCGTACACTGGAGGCGGCGGAAGTCGATGCCCAGAGTCATGGCCAGGGCCCGGGCGAGCATGGTTTTGCCCACCCCGGGGACATCTTCCAACAGCACATGTCCTTCACAGAGCAGGGCCACGATCAGGGTTTCGATCACCGCTTGCTTGCCCACGATGACCGTCTCAATGTTCTGGCTTACCTTGGCGGCAAATGCTTGAATATCCTGGCTGGCCACACGCGCTTCCTTCCCGTTTGCGACAGTTCTGTTTTCTATTCTACTGCATAACCGTCGCCCAGCCGAAAGGTTGATAGAGAGCGCTTGGTTCGCCCTGCAATTTTGGCGCGCTGCTTTGACGGCAGACAGTGGCCTATGATAAGGTAGATTTGTTCATTCAGCACGGTTTCCAGCCCCCATAGCTCAGTGGATAGAGCAGTGGTTTCCTAAACCATGCGCCCAGGTTCGAGTCCTGGTGGGGGCGCCTGAATTTACTGGCTGGATGCGCTACCCATTCCACGTGCTCCTTGCTCGAAAACCCCTGCCTCTATTCTGCGAGAGCCTGTCACCTTTTTGTCGCCACGGATCCAGTATAAGAAGTCCGCGATTGCTGCGAAGAAGCGCCGTCGGCTTTGTCAATGATCTTTGGATGGAGGATGCGATGACTCTTGCACTGAGATGGCTCTCTGCGACCCTTTTTTGCCTCTGCCTGCTCTTGCCGACCCACTCGACCGGCGCCCAGGGCGATGATTTCGACGTGGCCATCGCACCGCCGGAGCCTACGCCTGCGGATTCGATCACGATTACCGTGTCCGGTTGGTGGAACAACAGCTGCACGCCGTATTATGTGACGCATGTGGTAACCGCTGACTACATCACGATCGTAACGGATAGAGACACGGGGATTTGTCTACAGATCATCACGCCCTGGCGTTTTGATGTGGAGATCCCACCCTTGGCCCAAGGCGTTTACGAGGTGTATGTCATGGGGGCGGTCCAGGGGACAGCGCGTTTCTCCGTAGTGGACCCGGCGACGCTCACCAACCGATCGTATCTCCCGCTTGTGGCTCGATAGGCGATCTAGCGCCTGCAGGCATGCATTGCTCTTCGCCCTTCAGCCCCGTGAACGGGGCGCCACTGGGTAGCCCCGTGGCTTTAGTCCGGGGCGGACGTCGCCAACCACGCAGCGCCGCGTTTCACACATCACGGCTCATGAAAGCACGCCATTCATCATAATCAGGTAGGTAAGCAGCCGTAGATTCCCGCGCCAAGTAGCCGGGCGCATGACCTTCATGCCGTTCCAGCAGGGGAATCGTACTTTGTTGGGCATGATGCTCTTTTTGCCGTTCAACGTAGGCAATCACATAGGGTAGGCGCTTCGCATCAAAAGAAAACGCGCCGTACTTCTCTTGCCATGCAAAACGCTGCGCCGCCGCACTGCGTCCCTTGTTGAGCTTGGCCGACGATACCCCTTTTAGCTGGCCGATGAATGCGCCAGTGCCATGCGCGGCGGGACGCTCACCACAAGATGTACGTGATCCGGCATGCCGCCAATCGCAAAGACTGTGCCGCCCAACCCAATGGCCTTGGCGCGCATGAAGTCATAGAGCAGCGGTTCAACTGCCTCATTGATCACTGCATGGCGGCCCTTTGTGGCCCAGACCAGATGATAGAATAGCTGTACGAACGGCATCTTCTGACCTTTACTGATGGTTCAGGCCGGTTGCGCGGCCACCTCGTTGACCAGCTCTCCAAACTCTCGCTCAATCTCATAGACCTCGGTGAACTCAGCAAACCGCCAGCGTCCGTAGCTGCCCAGGTTGTTTATGCCCGCTATCCAGCAGTTGCGCATGGTGTTGGCCTTTTCCTTGGCATCCTCGCCCCGAAAGCCTTTGATCTCCACGACCAGATTGAGCGGATCGGCTTGCCCGTCGTCGATCTGGACGATGAAATCGGGAATGTACCTGCGGGGCGTTGAACCATAGAGATAGGGCACTT
>CAYZLP010000035.1:0-14350 GCA_964478635.1 uncultured Caldilineaceae bacterium | reverse complement strand
AGGCCCGCAGATCGTTGTAGGTTTCGACCGTTCGATCGTCGATGGTGCGCCTGCTACCCTCCTTGAGCGGCGTTTCCCGGGGACGTTGACCCAAAATTTCCTGAGCCAGGAGGTAGAGTTGCGTGGCTTCGTTGATCGACTCGATGGTGTCCTGGGCGAAGAGGGCGTCGCCCCAGTCGATGAGATTGTCGATGTACTTGGCCACAATCGACTTCTGGTACGCGATCGTGCGGAAGCGGGCGATGGTGTGGGGGTCGAAAGGATCCCGCCGCCAGGCGTCGATCTGCGCGCCGATTTCGTCCGCCAGCGCTCCGTTGGCAGGATCGCCCGGTCCGGCCAAGAGGCGCAGCATGCGCTGGATGGTCAACCCAGCGTCATTTTCGTAAAAAGGTCTGATCTTCCAAAACCGTGCGGGATCGAGGCGCGTATTCGAACCGGAGCCGGCTGCAATGCGCTCGGTGTCGGTGTCCGTGGGATCGAAGATATAGTGATACCAGCGCTGCGCCGCTTCGAACTGCTGGTTCTGGTTCAGATGGTTGGCGATGAGGAAGGGCAGGTGGAAGAAGATCTCCCAGTTGTATTGCGCGTAAGCGTCGGTCTGGTCGAAAGCAATCTCGAACCTGGGATAGGGTTCCAGGACATTGTCGGGATCGGGATTGTAGACTGCGGCGAAATGACCGTCGCCCAGCGAAATCTGCTGGCGCCGAAGCCGCTCAGCTTCGCTGACCAGACCCGCAGCCCGGTTTGCCACAGGCGGATCGAGGACGCCATCCACGCCCAGGCGCGCCAGCTCCCGCTGGAAGAGGCAGCTGTAGGGATGGTAGAAGGTGATGAAGCGGTGATAGCGCCCCAGGACGTATCGAGTGACGACCCGATCCAAGTCGCTGCCGGCTAGCTCGACCAAACTGCCGGCCGAGGCCGGGAGTGTCCGGTTGGCCAGGGGTTGTACGGTGTAGCGTCCATTGATAGTGGCCGGCAGCGAAACATTGGCCTGCACCAGCGCACCGGCCGGGGACATCTGGCGCAGCCCGCCCATGCCGCCCATGGCGAGGGTCGGTTCGCCCGCCAACCATTCGAAGTCGGAGAAGAGATCGTCGTCGTCGATTGGCCACTCGATGAGATCGAAGTCGGGCCGCAGACCGCCCGGCGGATCGATGGGAATCACACCGCCTGGCGGGAAGGGAGGAACCGGCGGCGAGGGGGGCGTGGGCATAGGTACGGGCGTGTCCACATTCGGCGGCGTATAGGGTTCGACGTAGGAGACCACACCGGGCGAAGGCAGGGCCAGGAAACGATGGCGGCTGTCCCGATAGGCATAGGGCGCCTGGCACAGAAAGTGGCTGAACTGGTTGGCCGGCTGTACGACATAAGTCTCATCGAGATCGCGCAGGAGCGGAATATGGGTCGCCGCACCGGTAACGCTGGCGTTCTCCCGGGTATCCGTGCCCACTGGTACTTCCAGATGCCGGGTCGGGCTGAAAATGGCATGGGGAAACCCCGTGAAGTGCTGGTGGTCGAAGTAGGCGCCATTGGGCATGGCCAGCACGCCTTCGTCCCGGCTCGCGCCAGGGGTCGGATCCATGGCGCAACCGTCGAACAGGAATTGGCCTACGTGGTCGTAGTCGCCGCTATACCCTGCGGTGATATAGAACAAGTCAATCCCCAGACGGTCGTCCGCTGCACTCGATTGGAGACGCAGGCGTTGGCGCCAGCTGCCGCGATTATTCTCGGGAACCGATAGCGTGAAGTGGAAGGAAGAGAGGCTTTTGGGCGACCACTTGCCATTCCAGAACTGGCTCCACGCCAGCTTCACTTCCCGCGGATCTTTTTCGGCGATAGTGAGCCAGAAGAGATAGAGTCGCCGATTGAAGACCACGGGCAGCACGTGATCGCCTTCGATCTCGACTTCCACTTCTTCCCAAGGCGTCCAGCGCGTTTCGTCGATGAGCTTCCGGTAGAAGTAGACGTGGGGCACGGCCGGCGTCCGCCCGACAATGTGGAGCACATTGGTCTCCCCATCCAGCTCGTGGTATAGCCCCACTACATCCAGGGCCGCAATTTGATCCAGTCGTTCCAGATAGCGGCGCAGGGCCTCCTCCGCTCGTTCCGGCGTCACTTCATCCTGCAGCAGGAAGGACTCGATCTCAGCGAAGATGGGCGTCTTGTCATCCCGCAATTCCGGCTCGATCCAGTTTTCCGGGTAGAGAAAGATCTTGCGGTTGGCCTCCCAGACCCGATAGCGCTTCATCCACTGCCACTGATCCGCGTCTCCGGCATCGAAACGGACGCCCGGTTCCAGGTTGAGGAAGCAGCGCTGGACGAAGAGCTGGACCGAACTCAGGGCCTGCTTGATGCGCGAGGTTTCCATGCAGGCCGACATCTCCACGTCGATGAGCAGTTGGCCAAAGAGATCGGCCTCCGTTTCGACCCCCGGGGTTTGCTGGATGAGATGGCTGACCAGTGCGGACCGCTGGCGCTCGCGCAGATTGTCGCGCAGGCTCTGGGCGATGGCCTGCCACTCGGTTTCGGCATATTTGGCCCGGACGGCTTGCTTGATGGCCAAAGCCTGCTCGAAGGAAGGCGCTTCATGGGACCAGGTCCAGAGGGTCTGAACCGTCACGCCCAGTTGGGCGCCGAGGGCGAAGCATTCGGCCATGCGGCCAATGGCTGCAACGGCCCCGTCATCGCCGAAGGCAGCTCGGGATGAGTAACCCAGGGATTGGAGCAGGTAGTCATATTGGTCAGCCGGCCAGCCAGTCCGGGTCAGAAGATCGGCCCGGAATTCATCCAGCCGGCCATAGTTCACATGGTCGATCAGCGTACGCACCGTGGGCAAGCCGGCCGGCAGACGCGCTTCGAGGGCCTTCATCTCGACGGTCGCAAACCAGCGCGCCAGCGTGGCAGCCTTGGGCTCGGCTGGCGCCAGGGACAACAGGTCGGGATGGCCCAGGTTGAGCCAGCCCAGATCCTCGCCGTAGCGCAGCAGCCAATCCAGCGCATCGGGCTCGGCATAGCCGAAGTGAACCAGCACGGCGGCCAGTTTGTGGAGCAGGCGATAGCGGGCAAAGAGAAGGGGATGAGTCGTCGCGGTTATGGGGGTCGGGTCGCCGGCCGTGTTCCCTTCCCCTGCCGGGAGCAGGGTCAGGAAGGCCGCGCCCAATCCTTCACGCGTGCTTTCCGGGTTGACGGCAGGGTCGTCCAGGAGCATCGTCATGGTGGCCTGGGGCAAATTGAGAGCCGTAGACAACTGCTGGGCGATGACGGCATCGGGAGTCGCACCTGCACTCTCGGCAGCCGGTCCGACAAGCCGCGTCAACTCCGTCCGCAAGGCTATTAACACGACGCCGATCTCGTCCGCAGCAGGGGCAAACACTCCCTCCGGATCGATATGGTGGAGCAGATAGTCGACCTGGCCCACAGGCATCCCATCGGCAGCGAGCAGGTCGACCCGGTCGAAAAAGCCCAGCATCGCCTCCAGCTCTTGAGAAGAAAAAATCTCAGATCCGCACAGCTTCAGATAGACCAGATAATCGTCTATGGAGAGGTCCAGACCATCCGCCAGCAGCGTGTGGCGGTAGAGGGCTGAAAGATTGGCCAGCGTAAGCCTGTCCTCCAGGTCGAGCGCGGCCGTGAGGTGCGCCAACTCCGCCTCATCTACCCCCAGGGCCGCAGTCACGTGGGCGCTGTGGTCGGTGAGTCGCGCGTTGGGATTCGTCAATTCGTCCCGGGCCGGGTTGAGGCCGAAAATCGCCGCGAGGCTGGCGTCGCTGGTCACCGAACGGTTGAGGAAGAGCCGATCGTACAGCGAGGGCGCGCCACCATAAAGGGTCGTGTCGATGGGTCCCCAGCAAGCCAGCAGTTCGAGAATGGGATGACCCAACCGCCGGCGAATCGTTTCAAAGTGGGCTAGCTTGACAATGAGCGAGGGGTTGATGGCGCCGCCATTTAGTACCCCAATTGCGGCGCCCAGTTCCGGAATCTTCCAGCCCAAGCGCAGGCGCAGACGCAAGAAACTGTGGATGAGGTTGAGATTGCGGCGTCCCAGATTTTGGATGGTGGCTTGGGTGAGGTCACATGGCTCATCACCGGCCAGTTCGAGCGCAAGATCGCGGTTCACGTTGATGACCGGGAGGGCCAGCAGCTCGGTCATCTCGTCATAGGTGAGGCCCGTCTTCTGCAGGAAAAAATCGACGTTGGCCAGTTCGCGATACATCTGCCGTTCATTGGCGTTGGCCGGATAGCCCCAGGCCAGCTTGAACTGGGCCCGGGCATCGGTGATGAACGTCAGGTCGGTAGGCGTCGAGATTCCGAGCTGGGCTGCGGCGATTTCCAGGGCGCGGTCGGCCGGCGTACGGGAAAGGCGGGCCATGATTGTCGCCCGATCCGCCTGGAGGTGGCCGAGATAGGCGTCGGCTTCGACCTGCCAGAGATCGAAGGGCAGATCGAAGGGATAGACGGAATTTTGGGTGCGCAGAATGTCGTAGGCCGCGCGCTGGAGATGCTCGGGCTGGGTGCGCAGGACCTCGGCGTCCAGCGTGGTCTGGTGGGGCCATGCGCCGTCATCGGTCGGCTTGAGATTGCCGCCGGTGACAACGGCCTGCTCCAGGATTTCGTTAACGAGATCGATGTAGGGGAGCGGGGTATTGGCGTTGTCGCAGTCGAGCTTGATGGCCCCGATATCGGGCCGCTTGTTGAAGAGCTCATCCAGTGCGCCCCGATCGTGGAGAAACTGGAGCATGTCGACCAGATACGCGGCCGGGCTGTAGACCGATTGGCAGTGTTCGCAACTGCAGGCGTCTACCGCACCAAAGAGACGCTGCCATTGGGGTGCGGCCTGCTGGAAGAGGGCAGCCTGATTCGACATGACGGCCGTCTTCGTATTCTGGGCCGGTGGACCGTAACTCATGAAGAGCTGCTGGGCCATGCCGGCCGAATAGCTTGCCGCCCGATAGATGGCCTCGACCGTGGCCTGGCTTTCCGGCTCGTCAGGATCGACATAGCGACGCAGGAATTCAGCCCGTCCCACCTGCTGGATGCGACATGCCGAATCCAAGCCGTCGTTCAAGAGGGCGCCGACGTAGAAGGCCTTATCCGCGTCCGGCGTAATCTTGACCAGCCGCTCCACGCCCTGGAGGGCCTTCTCGGTCTCCGGCGCGGGTTTGGCGGCCGGGTTCTCGGCCAGGTAATCGGCAAGGCGCTGGGTCCGAAACTCGAAAGCCGGGTTCTTGGCAATGAAATCGCCCATTGCGGCCGCCTGAGGGAACCCCCGCTTGGCCAGATCTGCACCAAGCGCCGTCGTCGGGTAGGCGCCGGCCAGGGCACTCATAATCTTGCGGCTGTAATTGAAACGTTGGCCGCTGACGTTGCCGCCCGGCACGCCCTTGGGGACGCCGCTCTGCTTCAGCCGATCCATCCAATCGTGTATTGACCAGCCGGCCAGCTCCTGCAGGGTCCGAAATTCACCTTGTTCGGCCGCATTGTGCAGCGCTTCCGTGAGCGGGGCAAAGCCGCCCGTCAGGCGGTCCAGCTGTTGTGCCCGCTGGAGCCTGGCCACAGCTTTTTCGCCGATCTGACCGTCCTGCTTCAAGATTTCCCAGAAGCCGTCTGGGGTACCGGTGTGGGCCAGGCGTCGTTTGACGAGGTGCTGCTGCTGTCCTTCCTCCAGACCGGCCAGATCCAGGAGCCGCTTTGCACGTCCCTTGTCTGGCGCCTGTTCCGGATCGAGGAGGGTCCGGCCGACATAGTCGGCAAAGATACCGGCCACCTTCTGCGCGCTGTCGACATGGGACCGGCTGATGAGGTGGCGCTTGACGGCGGACCGGGCCGCAGCCTGGATCGCGGCCGGCCGCTGGCGCAGCAGACGACCCCGCTGGTGGGGAATGCCGCTGCGGAAAACGCCGTACAGAATGGCCGGCTCCAGACCCACTTCCGGCGCCAGCTCTGCCGCTCGCGCGGCTCTCCCGATATTGGGCAGGGAGAAACCGCTCTTGCATTCGAGGAATTCCAGGCCGGCCTCATCGATCCCGGCCAGATCGGCGCCTTCCAGATAGGGCGCCAGCGCGTCCAGCAGCCGGTCATATTCGGCCGGTCCCCGAAAGGGTTCATCGCCCACGATTACGTCGATTTGCACGATATCAGCCAGTTCAACGCAAGGATCCGATTCGGCGATGACCTTCTTGTTGCGGATGACCTTCACCACGAAGTCCCGGGGGCGCTCACTCGGCTTGATGTCGAAGCGATAGCGGCCGTCCTCCCCGACCTTGCCATTGTCCAGGGGAATTTCGCCCTTGATCGTGCGCTGGAAGAGGCGGACCGCAACGTTGGGCGCGGCCGCGCCTTCGGGGGTCATGATGCGGCCCGTGACGGTCTGCACCTGGGCCGGCGGCCCGTCAGGCGTGCCTCCAGTGTCGGTGGCGCCCCCGCTGTCGGGCGCTGGCTCTTCATCGGACGTGCCGCCGCCCGGGGCGGGACGCGGCGCTGCCGGCAGCGCAACTTCGATGATCAGGGGGCCGTTCTCCTGGCCCAGATACCAGAGCTGGGAGCGGCGGGTATTGGCCACCTCCCGCTCCCCGGCAAAGACGCGGAAGTAGAGAGCCTGGTCCGCCGTCGGCATTTTCGATCCGTCCGTTTCCGCCGACGCGCCGGGATTCAGGGTGAAATGGCCGTCGGGACCGACTTCGGCGGTTGCCAGGGGCGAAGCCGATTCGAGGGAGAGGGGCCAGGCTTCGATACGCAGGTTTTTGGGCAAGGCCTGGCCGGCCGCGTCTGCGATGGCGCCTTTGATTGGTGTCATTCTTGCGTTCATGGTTTCGGTCCTTTATGAGTGAGCTTGGTGCAGAATCACTGCAAGGCCAGCGTCTGTATTTGTTGAAATCAAGTGCCGGTTGCGTCACGCCAGAAGCACGCCGCTCGGCAACCACGGCCGCGCACGTTGTCGATTGCGTGCACGGCGCTCGGTGTCAAACATGTCCACGCCGATTCACTGTTCCGTGAGGAAGTAGTTGAGTTCATCCGCGCTTTGTAGTTCGACCCCAACAAACCGTAAATTTTGGTAGAAATTCACGGCCGAGTCATCAGGATGGAAGCGTACGACTTTCGCAGTCGCGCCGGTCGCACTGCTGAACGGTCGCGTAACCAGCGCTCCCGTTGCGTACTCGATTGACTCATCAAATCCGAGTACGGTCTTATTGGTTGTGTTTGCGAGCTTCTGCATGGCGGTGGCGCATTTCGCCGTGGTGCAGGTGGCAAACACAATTACCTCCGCTTCAGAAGCCATGGCCAACGGCGCCACGGACTGGGCCGGCATGGTGAAGCCGAATACTTCGATCATACCGGCGTTGCCGTGTGATGACATCACATCCATCCCTGGTAGATTCGTCAGCGGCTGGTTGCGGATTACCGGATCAGCCGACAACTGATATACGCGACCGGTGGCGTTTATACTGCGATTGGATATGGACATAATTCCCTTGAGGCCATAGCCCAAATCCACGAGGCCGCCAACGGCCGCACCGGTTTCGATGCCCTGCATGTCACCTGTATAGGCATAGCCTACGGCGCCACCGGTCATGCTGAAGGGCGATGACGCTACGCTGGTTCCGGTTCCGACCATTCTGTTGAAGAAGCGCGCTTCCTGCTCTGACAGGATGGCGTTCGGCTCCTCGCCCACCAGGCCCGCGCCCCGCATGCTCAGTTCGGTTACACCGCCAGCAACGCTGAATGTGCCGGCGCCGACAGCCATGCCGCTGCTGAACAGCACAAACGGTGTGGCCGCGCCGCCCGTACCGATAATGACGATGGCGCCCCCGCCCACCAGAATGGCGCCGACCACCAGGTTGTTGCCGCCGCCCTGCCAGAAATCGCGTGCGCCTTGGCGTATAGGACTGAAGGTATCCTCGATTGGCTGCGTAAACGAATTGATATGCTCCTGAGTGATAAGCGGCTGAGTGCCTGTCTGGTTGAGATTGACCGCACCATTGTCCGACTGAAGCAGCAGAACGAAGGGAAGGAAGGAGCGACCGTTTGGATCGATGCCGCCTACGGGGTTGTTGTGCACGTAGCAGTACAAATTCAATCCGTCCTGGGTTCCTGACGGATCAACACTCAGCCAGCGCCCCAAACCGGCGCTCAGATACCGGGCCCCATGATACGAGAAACCCGTCTCCTCATCCCGCTCCTTGCCCGTGTAGCGATAGCGCTTGGGGCTCTCCTCAACCGCAGCCGTGCCGGCGTGGTAGGCCGTCGTGCCGTAGGGGTGAAACTCTTCGTAGGAGATGATTTCGCCCGCGCCGTTGAGCTCCAGCGCAGCCGAGCCCAAATGGTTGCCAAGCTGGTAGCGGGTCAGGGGCTGCGGATCCGCCACCGGCGCGCCGTTCTCGACACTCTTGGTCTCCACCAGCGCGATGCGCTGCCGATCGTCCATGACGTGCAGCGTCTCTCGAGCCAGGGTCAGGTTGCCGTTGATGCGCTTGCGGTAGATCTCCCAACCGCCCAAATAGATGCGCTCCTCCACCGTGCCGCCCGCATGCTCGTGAACTTTGCGCACCCGCTGGCCGCTGCCGTCGTAGACGTAGTAGGCGCGCCCGCCGGCCGCGTCCAAAGCGACTTCACGGAGCTGCTCGGCAAAATCCCAGACCAGCTCGGGCAGATGGTTCATGCGGGTGATGGAACCGTGGGCGTTGTAGGTATAGGGCTCCGTTACGCCGCCGACCGTGGTCTCGATCAGACGGTTGCTGTGGGCCGCGTAGGCGTAGGTCCGGGTCCAGTTGTCGCCCGCAGCAACGTGACGCAACTCTTCGATGTTGCCCACGCTGTCGTAGGCATAGTGCTGGGTGTAGCGGCGCAGATGCTGGCCGCTGTTGGGGTGAGGCTGGGGCGACCAGCCCTGGACCGGACTGTGATCCGCGGTCTGGCCGGCGTGCTCCCGCCCCGTCGCTTCCACCAGGCGGTAGAGCGCATCGTAGCGGTAGCGGCTGTGAGGTTCCACCGCCTGATTGGCAAAGAAGACGGTCTGCTGGGCCTGATCTCGAATCTCGGTGATGTTGCCCGCCGAGTCGTAAGTGTAGCGCAAGTCCTGAAGCATGACGTCGTCGGCCGCCCGCTCCGTCCAGAGACGCGTCAGGCGATAAGTCTCCGGCTCGTAGACGTAGCGGGTCGTGACGCCGTTGCCGTAGCGGATGGATTGGCGCTGACCCTTGGCGTCGTAGGTGATGCCATCGACGTAGGTAGTCCAAGCACCGCCGGGCACGCGCAGGTCGACGCGCTCCAGGCCGCCGCCGGCGTTGTAGGCGAGGCGCAGTTCGCTGGCCGGCTGCGTAGCATGGTGGGGCGACAGGGAGCGGGTCACCCGGTTGAGGGCATCGTAGGCCGCCTGCATGGCGAAAGTCTCCCCCTGGAGCAGATTGGCCGGTTTGGTCTGCCAATCGAGGGTCCGGTCATGGGCGACGGCCAGCGTACGCCGCGTCTCAAGGGAGTTGCCCTTGAAATCGAGGGCGATGGTCTCCGTCAGGCCGGACTGATCGTAAACCATCCAGACCTGGCCGCGCAGGTTGCCGGCTTCAGGCGCGGGCGCAGCTTCGCCGTAGATCGTCAACCCAACCAGTTGCTCTTCCCCGCCATCACGAACCCAGCTCCGGGTCGGCCGGCGAAGCGCATCATAGGCCGTGTGCGACCGGTGACCGCGGCTGTCCCAGGCATAGAGAGGATTGCCGGTCACATCGGGCAAAAACCGTTTGATTCCGCCGTCCATGCTCTCTTGCACCAAGGCCGGCTTGGGCGTCTCGTCATCCGGCGGCGGGAGGAGGTTGTAGCGGTTGGTCATGACCACATTGTCGCGGGCATCGATGACGGAGAGGGTGTTGCCCTCAATGTCCAGGACAGTCCGGGTGGCGTAGACGCCGCCGGGACCATTGTCCGCCTGGGCATAGACCGTACGCCCCAGGGCGTCGGTGTGGGTAACGACCGGCGTGGCGGGGTGGCCCTCTTCTACGGTGATTGCAGCCGCACGCTGGGCCTCCGGCCCCAATGCGCCCCCGCTGCGCGCCGCGTACCAACCGGGCAGGTAGTCAGCCTCGTCCAGTCCGGCGAAGCAAGCCCCTACGTCGTGGTCGACCGCCGGGTTCTCTATCAGCAGCGTATCGTTGACGTCCCAGCTCTCGCTGCGCCAGGGGGTCATGATCACTTTGGTGAAGCTGTGATTGGGGAGCAGCGTGCAGATTTGACGGCCGGCGGCATCGTAGAAGAGCAGAGGCGAGAAGCCTACTTCCACCAATTCGGCTGCGTCCTCGTAGGCCTCCGTCGTGCTGAAGTAGGGCTCGTACTGCTTGACCGGGTTGCCCTTGTTGTTGCGGATGGTGCGCCCGTTGCCGATCCAGCGGGGCGCAGGCGTGGTGTCGATCTCCTCGACCGTACCGTCCGGGCGGCGCATTTTGGCAAGGCCGGGCGCGGCCTGGGCCTTGACCATGACCACGTTGCCGCCGCCGTCACTGTATTCGAGCTTCACTTGCGTCTTTGTGCGCTGAGGATTGGCGGCATGGTGCTCTTCCCAGACCACAGTCTTTACATAGTTGGGCCGGCGCCGGTCCAGCCAGTTGTGCAGATCGTAGATCAGCTCCACACTGGGATGCGTCAGCGTATCGCCTTCGCTGGCGGCAGCCGTCAGGGGCTCCACGCCCGGGGGCAGCTTGCCCAGCGCGGCCGACTTGACCACCATGCCCAAGGCATCTGCCTGGATCGCATTCCAGTTGCCGTTGACATCTTGCACCGCGGTTGGCTGCAGCAGGCGATAGTCGTTCACGGCACGGGTTTGGTTGCCCAGCGCGTCAATACTGCGAACCGGCAATAGATAGTAGGGATCGTAAACCACTTCGGAGACGTTGGCGAAGGGATCGCGGGCGCCGATGGGCCGATAAAAATAGTCAGCGGGATCCGAATCGAAGACCGGCGTCGCCGACGGAACCCACCAGTCAGCATCTTCAGGACCGTCCACCCATGCGTCGCCCTGCCAGACCGAATCTCGGCTGTGGACGTAGCCCCCTTCCTCGAGCATGGCCGGCTCGATCCGGCCTTCGTAAAGGTCGTCCACCAAATCGTTCGTGAAAGCCAGGGTCTGGCTCTGATAGGTCAAGCCCAAGCCGCCCTGAACGCGCAGGGGGAGCGGCCCCGAACAATCGTCACGCAGGAAGTAGGTCCGCTGCTGCTCTAGGAGCCGGCGTTGACCATCGCCGGCCGACCCGGCCCCGTAGGCGATTTCGACAACCTGCGGATTGTGGAAGCGATTCAACAGCGCCGGGCGCATCATAAGCTGCCAGGGCGGATCCGTGGCGAGCCGGGGAGGCTGGCCGAGTTCCCAGGTACGTTGCTGGCAGGCTTGACGCAGCCGGTAGACGGAGGTCGTCTGGTCAGGATTGTGGGGCACCGGATAGCTATCCTCATCGATGCCTGCCGTGTAGTCGATTTGAGTGACCGTGATTGTATAGCGCTCTTGCAGATCACGCACCGGCCCGGATCCGGCCAGCCGGCGCGGATAGCCGACCGCGGCCGTGAGCAGGGGCTGGCCGTACTCGTTGACTTCCAGCACAAGGCTGTGACTGACCCGGGGGTCGGTCGGGTCGCGATCCAGCTGGATCGACAGAGATTCGCGCTCGACCCGTTGGAAGACCGCGTGGCGATTGGGTCCCGTCGGCTGAACCTTGACGATCTGACAGGTAGCGGCGGAGATGGCATAGGGGTGGCGGGCCTGATCCGTATCATCCAGACCGTAGACTTCGCTGCGCAGGGCCAATCCCCGGCAGGCACGAAGGGCTTCCCGCCATTCCGCGTCGGTCAAGTCCGGGGGCAATTCGGCTTCCGGCAGCGGCATGTCGATGAAGTCTTCATCCCGATAATACTCGTGCTGATACTGGCCAAGAATGGTGCGCCCATGGGCGGCCGCGCCTGTGTGAAACCAGGTTTTGGTCAAAACGGGCGGCTGGTGGAGCGGTCGCGATACAACGTTGGTTGCGCCACTGGCAACGAAGTGCTCGAACGTTTCGGTATCGAGCTGGTCCACCCGGCCAAACCCGCGGAATTCCCGCTCTGCCCGATCGTAGTGGCCGTGGTGATAGCTGTACTCGGAGGTAAAGCGCGCGCCCGTGATCTCGTCGGTCGATTCCACCTTGGAGAGACAGTGCACCGGGAAATGGAGCTTGGTGACCCAGGGTCTGCCGGCGGCGCGGTCCGCTAGATAGAAGGCTGTGGAGGGCCTATAGGTAAACCGGACCTGCTTGCCCATGCCGTTGCTGTAGCCCGTCATGAGATGAGGCTTGACGCTGCCCATCAAGTCTATGTAGTGCACGGGCTGCCGGGCATGGGCGGGCAGGCCTGACGACCAGACAATGCAGGCCGTGCCGCTGCCCAGCAGGTCGAATACCGAGACCGACGTTTGATCATTGACCTCGGGAAAAGGATTGGGCAGCCCATGGGCTTCGCTCCAGCTGTTGCCGCTGCGGTTGAGCCAATAGCGAATCTCGCCCCGGCCCACGTATAGCAAATCGGCCGTACCTGTGCCGTCCAAATCCGCCGGGCGCAGTCTGGTCGGGTCAAACTGATCGGCCGCGTCAAATTGGGGCGGACGGGCCATGGTCACTTGTAGGCCGAAGCGGCCGTAGCCCAAGTTGGGCCAGTAGACCACGCTGCCGTTACGGATGCGCACGACGTCCTGCAGACCGTCGCCGGACATGTCGGCCAGGAAGATGGACTCGGACTCATTGGCAAAGATCAGGGCCGGACCCTCACGCGCGTCGCTCTGCAAGGGATCGGTCTCTTCCGCCTCACCGTAGCCGGCCAACCCCGCAGATGGATACCAGCGCAGCACCCGATCTTCGGTCATGAGGAGATCGGGCTGGCCGTTGCCGGTAAGATCGATGCGGCGCAGGTTCGGATCGCGCAGATCGATGGCAGGGAGTTGCTCGAACGGCGCAAAGGGCGCCCAAGTTGCATCCTCTTCTAGACGAAAGTACCCCGCCGGTGCTCCGATATCGGTGACGAGACTCAGCTGACCATCGGCCGCCAGCGAACGGAAATCGCTGGTCCCTGGCCCCGCGCCCGCCAGAGTGGGCATGGAAGCCAGCGGTCGCTCCGGTCCGAACGCGCCCTGTCCCAGATTGGCCCGGTAAGTCAAGCGACTGGTCTGCGCAGCCAGCATCCCGGTCAAACCTTCACCATAGAGGTCGAGCCAGCGGTAGCGACGGCCATCCACGCCGCCGGGCGGTTGGCCTTGCGCGCCCCCGTCGATCGTCGCCACTTCACTCTGCCAGCGATGGGCCTGGTATTCAAAGGCGACCGGCGGAGATGCCAACACCGCGTAGCCGTCCCCTTTCCGTTCGTAGCCCCGCTCGGTGATGCTCCGCAGCAGCGAGAACGACGCTGGAGAGCCGGCACCAGGATCGTCGTAGTCGAGATCCAGCGAACGCACCAGAGTCGGTTCGTTCCCCAGTTCGACGAAGTGATGAAAAAGGAGTACACGCCGGCAACGTCGATAAGTGCGCAGCTCGAACCCGGCCCGGTAGGTCGAAAAGGGATCGGGGCGCACCGGCCAAGGTTGATCCTCGGCCACGGCCGGAAGGTCGTCATCGTGCTCGCCGTAATCGAAGACTGTCTGAAACAAGTAGTCGTCTTCGGAGAGGGTCCGCTGCCAATAGGGTACGCGGTTGCCGTAGAGCACCTTCTTGGGATAGCGCATGGCCTGGGGCAGGCCGGCGCGATGGCGCTCAAAGGCAAGGCCCGGATCGACGCCCGCCAGATCTTCGCGCTTGTATAGATAGACAATGCGGTTGCCCTTGTCGTCCTGGCGATAGCTGAGTAGCCAGCTGAAAATGCGGGCCGGATCGGCCGGATCGACGAGCCGCTCGGCCGGGGTCGCGCCGAAAACGGCCAGGACATTGTCCCGGCTCCGCACGCGCCAATGCACGTCACCGCGATCGTCAAGGCTACGCCAGCGCTCAATGCGCTGATAGCCGCCCTCGGTGCGCGGGCGATAGCGCTTGACCTCGTACGTCCGCCCGTCCTCTTCCTTGAGCACCACGTGGGGCGTCCAGCTGTCGCCGGCTTGGTCCAACTGAGGCGTCAGATCTTCAAGACCGCTGAACTGAAAGATGTCCGATTCCTCACTATCGCGATAGCGGGGCAGGCCTTTGTCGGTTTTGCGAATGATCGCGGGGATGGACGCTTGCCAACCCAGGCCAAAAGGACCGTTGCCGCTCCCCGAGTCGTATCCGAGCGTCAGGTCGGGGGCAAAACCCCGTCCCGACGCCACCGGCAGGGGGAGGGTGAGGGACGCGGTGCCCGTCACCGGGTTGGCGCGAAAGGTCTC
>CAYZLP010000034.1:6736-14514 GCA_964478635.1 uncultured Caldilineaceae bacterium | reverse complement strand
CCACCGGATCCTGATGCGTGGCGGCGTGTACCTGTATCCGCGCGACCAGAAAGACTTTATCGTCAACACTGGTGATGTCATTCAAGGAATCAATCCTTTCTGGATTTCTGGTGACGCTGATTCCCGCGTGACTGAGCTAATCTGGGACCGCCTGATGCGGATCGGGCCGGATGGCCTTGCCGAGCCTTGGGCGGCCGAGTCGGTTGAGTGGGAAGATGACACCAATCTGGTGGTCACCTTGCGTGAAGGCATGACCTGGCATGATGGCGAACCGGTTACGGCCGACGACGTGATTTTCTCCTTTTCAGCGCCGGCCGGTGATGAAGTGCCCATGTACAAGCCCTTTGTCAGCCGTATTGCCAACATTGAGAAACTCGATGATCTGAGCGTGCGCTTCACCTTGAGCGAGCCATGGACGGCCTTCGAAGTGGCATCGCTGGCCAAGCTAAATTTGGTTCCGGAGCATGTCTGGGCACCGATTCTCGAGGACCTGGCCGGGACGGATGACAATGCCGAAAGCTACCAGGAAGAAATGCCGGTTGGTTCCGGTCCCTATCGTTTTGTGGCCTGGAAGCCTTCGGAGGAGATTATCTTGGAAGCGAACCCTGAGCACTGGGCAGCTCCCCAGGCTGAGCGCTGGATCCTGCGCATTATCCCGAACGTGGAGTCAGCACTTGGTCAGCTGCAGACCGGTGAACTGAATTTCCTGATGGAGTGGGAAGGTGATCCGACTGTACTCCAGGGTGTGGCAGATGGTGATCCCAACATCGAGATTGTGGCAACGACCGATCTGGGCTTCCGCTTCTTTGGCATGAATATGCGCATGGCGCCGTTTGACGATCCCGCCTTCCGCAAGGCTGTTGCGCACGTTATGCCGAAGGACGCCATCGTTCAGAACATCTTCAAAGGCTATGCCGAGCCGGCCGACTCTCATGTCTCTCTGGCCATCGACTACTGGCATAACCCAGGTCTACCGCAGTATGAGTTCGACATCGAAGCAGCCAAACAGATCTTGCTCGATGCCGGTTACAGCTACAACGACGACGGACAGTTGCTGCTGCCGGCCGAATAAGGCAAGGTCGCCAACCTTCGACGCGAAGCTGCTCCATGGCGTTGGAGCAGCTTCGCGTCACCCACGCTCATATCGTCCCCTACCGAAGACACTTCGAGCGGAAAGGATCTACACGTGCGCAGCGGTGTTTGGCTATATCTGGGCGGTCGCCTGATACAGAGCATGCTAGTGTTGCTGGTAGTGCTTACACTGCTCTTCCTGCTCTTCCGTCTGGCGCCTGCCAATCCTCTCGTCGCCTATATCGATCCAACCTTCACCGAGGAACAGCAAGATGAGTTGATGCAGCGCTTCGGGCTGGACAAGTCCCTTCCGGAGCAATACGCCATCTACCTGGGAAATTTGGCCCAGGGCGATCTGGGGGACTCCTTCTTCTACCGGGACTCAGTCGTCAATGTGATCATGGATGTATTGCCGAATACGCTATATCTGACGTTCACCTCGCTCTTTTTCGCTTACCTATTTGGTCTGCTCGGCGGAATTTTCCTGGCCTGGAAACGAGGCACATGGGTCGAACAGGGGGGCGTCACCTTCACGTTGATGACTCGTTCCGCGCCTGAATTTTGGGTGGGCATGATTCTTCTGGCCGTTTTTGCCTTTCAGCTACAATGGTTTCCTTCCTCCGGCGCCACGAGCCCGGGCACGGTCTATACGTCCGAATGGGACAAATTGACCTCATGGGATTTCTGGCATCACATGATCTTGCCGGCATTCACCATGGCTCTCTATTTGCATGGCCTACCCCTCCTGCTCATGCGTTCTAACATGCTGGAGATCATGCAGGACGACTTCATCACCATGGGTAGATTGATGGGGTATACCGAACGACGTTTGATGATCCGTCATGCTGCGCGGAACGCCTTGTTGCCGGTGATTACCGCTTTGGCATTGGGCATTGGGTATGCGATCGGGGGCAACGTCGTTGTAGAGAATGTCTTCGGGTGGCCCGGATTGGGCCGGCTGCTCGTTCGAGCCGTTTCGTCCAGCGACTATCCCTTGGCGCAAGGCGCGTTTTTCTTCATAGCGGTCATCATGATTTTCATGAATTTTGTGGCGGACGTCCTCTATACTTTTCTCGATCCGCGGGTCGGGTCGTCCGAACGCGCCAATGCATAGTGTTGATCCGGTTGCCAACCGTCGGATCTGAGTGTCCACACGCATATGTCTTCGAAACATTGCGGATCATTGCAATCCATAAGGGCGGATTATGATCTCTGACTCCAATGCTACGCCGGTCGAGGCGGCAACATCCAGTGGCCAAACGACACGGCGTTGGCTTCGAGAAGACAGCTTTCTGGTTCAGTTCTTCCGGTCCAGCCGGGAAGTCTTCCGCCGGGATCGTCTGGCGCTGGCGGGGTTGATCATCTATTTGTTTTTCATTCTTGTCGCGATTTTTGCGCCCCTCATCGCGCCTTATGATCCGCTGGAAGTGATTCAGGAGGATGGAATCTGGCTGGCGAACGAGACACCTTCTTCAGAATTTTGGTTGGGTACCACGAACCTGGGTCGCGACATCTTTTCACAGTTGGTGTACGGTGCGCGGACGGCGTTGCTTGTCGGTTTTTCAGCCGCGCTGGCTGTGGCCGTTGTCGGGACCATCGTCGGCCTGATATCCGGGTATTATGGTGGATGGGTAGACACCTTCTTCATGCGATTGGCCGATGTGGCTTTTGGCATTCCGTTACTGCCGCTGGTCATCGTGCTTGTCTCCTTTTTGGAACCGAGCATCTGGAATATTGTCATGGCCATGGGTTTGTTGCTCTGGCGCGATACGGCAAGGGTGATTCGCTCCCAGGTACTCATCGTGCGCGAGCGGGCCTTCGTCAGCGCTGCTCGCGTTTCGGGCGCCAGTAATTTGCGCATCCTGTTGATGTATATCGCGCCAAGTATTTTGCCGCTTACCTTCCTCTACGGCTCTTTGGCCATTGGCTGGGCGATTCTGACTGAGGCGAGCGTCAGCTTCCTTGGCTTCGGCGACCCGGATGTTGTGAGCTGGGGCTTCATGCTGCAGGATGCGTTTGTCTCACAGGCCATGTCGCGCGGCGCCTGGTACTGGATTATTCCGCCGGGTCTCTGCATTATGTTTACAGTGATGGCCGGTTTCTTTATCGGCCGCGGGTATGAGGAAGTCCTCTTCCCGCGTCTGCGCCGCCACTGACACCTGGAAGATAGGGACGGCATGTCGATTCTTGAAATACGCAATTTGGCAGTAAACTACTTCAGCCAGCGTGGGGTTGTACACGCAGTTGACGGCGTCTCGCTGGACGTCGCACCCGCACAGCATTTGGGCATCATCGGTGAATCGGGCTGTGGTAAGACAACCCTGATGCGGGCCATCGTGCGCGTGTTGCCCCAAAACGCCAAGATTGCCCGGGGCGAGATTCTCTTCAAAGGGCGAGATCTCCTGAAACTCTCGGATCGAGAGATGCGCCAACTGCGCTGGCAGGAAATCGCTACCATTCCTCAGGCTTCCATGGATTCCATGGATCCGGTTCAATCTGTCGGTCACCACATGGAAGAGATGATGACCGTACGCGGCGGAATGAGCAAGCAGGCCGCGCGCCGCCGGGCAGTTGACCTTTTCGACATGGTGGGGTTGGATACCGAAGCTCTAGATCGCTATCCTCATGAATTTTCCGGCGGCATGAAACAAC
This sequence comes from uncultured Caldilineaceae bacterium, assembly GCA_964478635.1. Classification (GTDB taxonomy): domain Bacteria; phylum Chloroflexota; class Anaerolineae; order Caldilineales; family Caldilineaceae; genus JAGRCP01. The sequence goes on along the minus strand of CAYZLP010000034.1, from coordinate 10,791 downwards.
GGGCCGTTATTGCGTCGGCCCTGGCCCTGGATCCGGCCCTGCTCATCGCCGATGAACCGGTGACGGCCCTGGATGTGATCGTTCAGCACCAGGTGTTGGAACTGCTCCAGCGTTTGGAGGAGGAACTGGATCTCACGGTCTTATTGATCACGCACGACATTTCGGTAGTGGCCCAGGTATGTGATTCTGTTGCCGTCATGTATGCCGGTCAGATTGTTGAGCAAGCCAAGGCCGGGCCATTTTTCAAGACACCCTACCATCCCTACAGTCTGGGATTGCAGAATGCCTTTCCGAATCTCATCGAGCCAAAAGAAGCACTGATCTCGATTGAAGGCTATCCACCGGATCTAATTGAGCCGCCGACGGCCTGCCGCTTCGCAGAGCGCTGTCCCTTCGTGCAACCGCATTGCCACCAACTCGAACCGCGCATCGAGACGATCGAAGCCGACCATCTGGTGGCATGTTTGCGCTCGGCAGAGATGCCACAATTCAGGGAGGAGGCCGCAGATCCCGATGTTTGGCACAATGTCGAAGTCGTCGAACAGCTGCCACACGATGATGCAGCCGAGTCATACCAGGTCCCGGCCCCGGAACAGCCGGAACCCGCGCAGACGATCGCAACCGATCCGCTGGTTGAGGTGCGAGATCTCATCAAGGAATACCATATTGGCGGTGGGCTCGCAGGACTAATCCGGGGCCAGCGAGCCCAGACTGTCCACGCCGTCAACGGGATTTCATTTACGCTGAATCGGGGCCAAAGTCTTGGTCTGGCAGGGGAATCAGGCTGCGGCAAGACAACGACCGGCAAGTTGCTTGTCAACCTGCTGAAACCGAGCGGCGGCGAGATCCGCTTTGCAGGCCAGGATGTCCAATCGCTGAGCAAGGACGAGATGCCTGCATTTCGGCGTCGGGCGCAATTCATGTTCCAGAATCCGTTTGAGGCGCTGAGCCCGCGTTTCACCATCTATCGTTCTCTTGCCGAACCGCTGATTATCAATGGGTGGAAGGATGAGGAAGCGCGCAGGCAGCGTATCCTCGATACGCTGGAGCGAGTCAATCTTCAGCCGCCCGAGTTCTTCTTGCACAAATATCCTCATCAGCTTTCAGGCGGACAGCTGCAACGTGTCGTCCTCGCACGTTCTCTGGTGCTACATCCCGAGTTCCTCGTTGCCGATGAGCCCGTTTCCATGTTGGACGTGTCCGTGCGGGCCGGTATTCTAAATACTATGCGGGAATTGGCCCAAGAAATGGGTCTGACGACGGTCTACATCTCCCATGATCTTTCCCTGCTCCAATACACATGCGATCAAATTGCGGTGATGTATTTGGGGCAGATTGTGGAAATTGGCCCAGCCCGGGAGGTGATTGCCAATCCGCAGCATCCCTACACCCAGGCCCTCGTCTCTGCAGTACCCGTGCCCGATCCATCTCTGCCGCGGCCGGAGCCCGAGATCGGAGAGGGGCGACCAAAGGCCACCGATATTCCACCTGGCTGCGTCTTTCAGGAGCGCTGCCCCAGAGTAATGGATATCTGCCGCTCGGTTCCGCCCCCGTCTGTGGAGAGCGCACCTGAGCAATATGCTGCCTGCCATCTCTACGCGACCGAAGGAGAATCGGAATCGCCGGCGACAGAGGGAGTGGTGCCATGAGGACAATGCGGGCAGCGATGCTGCGCGAGCATGGGACGCGAGATGTGATTCAAGTCGAAGAGGTCCCCGTCCCTGAACCGGGTCCGGGTGAGGTACGGATCCGAGTCCAGGCGTGCGCCCTCAACTGGCTCGATGTCGGTATTCGACGCGGACCCAAGTTTGGTGCGATTCCGTTGCCGCTGATTGGTGGCGCCGACGTTGCCGGCATAGTCGATACGCTTGGGCCGGGGGTAGCGCAGTGGCGTCCAGGCGACGAGGTAATTGTCTACCCATTGATCACCTGCGGACGGTGCGAATTTTGCCGTCGTGGCGAGCCGACAACATGTCCCGAACACAAAATAATCGGGGAACATGTGGACGGTGGTCTGGCTGAATATGTGGTGGCGCCCGCGGCCAACCTCCTGCTGAAGCCGACCAACCTGTCCTGGCCCGAGGCTGCGGCAATACCTGTCGTCTTTATGACGGCCTGGCACATGCTCTTTACGGTGGGCAATTTGCGAATGGGCGAACATGTGCTGATACCAGGCGCCGGTGGCGGCGTCGCATCGGCTGGGATTCAACTGGCCCGTCATGCCGGCGCCATTGTCTATACGACGACCTCTACGGAGGCCAAGGCTGAGCAGGCACGACATCTGGGCGCGACCCGGGTTGTTAACTATCGGGAAGGCGACTGGGTAGACGCAATACTGGAGGCCACGACAGGACGTGGTGTGGATTTGGTTCAGGACAATGTGGGCGGCGCTACCTGGGCCGACGATCTGAAGGTGCTGGCGCGCAACGGCCGACTGGTTACCTGTGGTTCCCATTCCGGTGCAACTGTGACATTTGACATGAGTCAGATTTACCATCGGCAATTGCGCATTCTCGGTGCCAATGGTGGTACAATGCATGATCTGCAGGCTGCGCTGGCCGTAATCGGGGCGGGCTACGTCAAGCCGATTGTATCCACCGTTCTTCCGTTAAACGACATTCGGGACGGGCATCGACTCCTGGAAGAGCACGATCATTTCGGGAAGGTTGTTATCCAAGTTGCCTAGTAAATCCCGGCAGAAATCAGCCGACGGTTTCTACCAGAGGTAGACGTCCCCTATTTCCGCCGTGTTACTGGTGCTGGGCTCAGTCAAAGCATTTACGCCGGACCGTACTTGAGATTGTCATGCGAGGACTGATCAATGTTCCACCAACTGACCGAGGGCATTCTCAACGCCATTGAAGTCGCGGCGCTCGTCATCGAGGTGCTGGCCGTCGCCATCATCGTGCTGGCAGTTGTCTGGGGGATGCTCGAATATTTGCGCCACGCGTTTTCCAGCCCGGAATTGCTGCAGGAGCGTTTCGCCCAATACAAAATGGTCCTGGGCCGGGCCTTGCTGCTGGGCCTGGAGATTCTGGTGGCGGCCGATATCATCAAGACCGTCGCGCTGGAAACGACCTTTGAAAGCGTGGCCGTCCTGGGCATGCTCGTGATCATCCGAATCTTCCTGGGCTGGTCGCTCATCGTCGAGATGGAAGGACGCTGGCCCTGGCAGCCGGAGCGCAAAACGGCTGAAGCTGCCGGCGAAGAATAGGAGCCCAGGGCCGATTAAGCTAGGTTCAGCGCTCGGGCAACCAGACCTTCATCTCCCCCGCCCCCCGCGCGGACCAGGCAAAATAGGGTATGGCCGTGACCCGCCCGCCCGCGGTTTGCCAGGTCAGTGCCCGGACGGTTCGGCCACCAATCTCGTGCGTGACTGGCGCCACGGAAGGCCCGGGCGCGGTTACCTGCTCGACCGAGCCGCCGTTGTCCACTCCCTCGACGCAATAGACCAGCGGTCCCGCTTCCAGCGCGACCTGCCCGACGTTCTCCTGCACCCTCGGGTGGGCGGCTACGCGGCGTACCCCCATGGGCAGCGTATAGGTGATGCGGTCGCCTGGCTGCCAGCGCCGCGTGATGATGGCGTAGCCCAATTCACGCCCATAGGTGATGGGTTGCCCGTTGATGCGTACCTCAACAGGCGCCGCGTTCGCGTCTTCATAGCGATAAAGCTCACCCGGCACGGGTTTGCTTTGCGCCCAGCCAGGGATGCGCAAACAGAGACTGAAGCGGGCCGGGCGCTCCGGGTGCACGGTCAGCGTCACCGTGCCCGTCCAGGGATAATGAGTGCGCTGGTCTACTGTTACGGCAAGCGCTCCGCCCTGCTCATCCACGATCTCCCCGTGACCTTCACTGTCCGCAAATAAATTGACATAAAATTTGTCTGCACCGACTGCAAAGAAATATCCTGCCAACCCGGCCAGGAAACGCACCACATTGGTCGGACAGCACGCACAGTCGAACCAGGGCAGGCGCGTGGCTGCACGGCCGGCATTGAAGGGCATTCGTCCGTCCGAGGCGAGCGGATTGGCGTAAAAGAAGGATTTGCCGTCGCC
>CAYZLP010000034.1:0-6636 GCA_964478635.1 uncultured Caldilineaceae bacterium | reverse complement strand
GCCGTGCCGTAGGCAGGATCGCCGGTGAGGGCGGCCACATCGGTCATGGCCGCGTACATGTAGAGGCCGCGTACGGCATGGCCCACGGCTTCAGCCTGTTCGGTCACGGGCAGGTGGTCCTGCATGTAGCCGGGGTTGTCGTAGTTGGCATAGGGTTCGCGATGGTGATACCGTCCCCGCTCCGCCAGGAAGAAGCGGGCCAGGCGCAGGTATTCCGCCTCGCCCGTAATTCGGTAGAGCTTGATCAGGCCGATTTCGATTTCCTGATGACCCGGAATATCGCGCCGCTTCCCGGGACCGAAGGTGGCGGCGATGAGGTCAGCGTTCTTCACCGCGATCTCTAGCAGAGAACGTTTGCCGGTGGCGGTATAATGGGCCGCCGCCGCTTCATAGAGATGGCCCACGTTGTAGAGTTCGTGGTTGACGCGCAGGTTCGACCAGCGCGTGCGGCCTTCCCGTTCCGGATCGAGCCGGTCCGGCTGGCCGTTGCGCTCGCGAATGGTGCGCGCGGTGTAGAGATAGCCGTCGCTCTCCTGGGCGGCGCCAATGGTCTCTATGAGGTCATCGAGTGTTCTGTCCAGGGCTGGGTCGGGATGAGTTGCCAGGCTGAGGGCCGCGCCTTCCATGACCTTGAAAACGTCCGAATCATTGAAGAAGAGCCCTGCATGATCCCCCGCCATGCCTCCGGCTGCCTTGCGGAAATTGTCCACGCGCCCCGTCGCTTCGCACTGGCCCAATACGTAGGGAATCGTGACGGTTCGATTGGTGACAAGGCGCGGCGACCAGAAGTCGTCATGGATGGTGACGTCCGTCGGCGGTATGGCTCGGATGGGATAGTCGTTCATCGGATAGGGTTGTCGTGTGGTTAGGCGGCGGCATTCCGGGATTCGGCCAGGACGACTCCGGTTATCAGACCGGTTCCGGCCGAATCCCGGAATGCCGCCGCCCCGCGTTCAACGCCCGGCCCGGCTCACGCGTGCGCGCAATTGCGCCACCTGCGCGTCCATCTCCGCCTTGGCTTGCCGGAAGTCTTCCGGCGTGGGCCCCGAACCGCGCATGGCATCCAGGACCACTTTTTCTGCCGCAACAAACTCGTCGCCCACATCGGCCACGTCGGCAGCAATTTCGGGCGGGATGGTCGTCACGCCGTTCACATCGGCGTGAAGCAGGTCATCCGGATAGATGAAAATGCCGCCCACGTGCACGGGCACCATGACCTGGGGGATGTGATTGTAGCCGTGGGAGCAGATCGTGCCATTGGTGAAGACGGGGAAGTCAATCGCCCGCACCTGATCCAGATCCCGGCCGGCGCCGCTGGTGATCAAGCCCACCGCGCCAAAGGCTTTGTAGGTGGTGCACATCACTTCGCCAAAGGTGGCGGCCACAGTCGGTTCGTCCAGGTCCTGGAAAACGACAAAGGCCGGTCCCGAAAGCTCGGCGAAGCGTTCGATCTGTTCCTGAAGGCCGCCGTAGCTCGCGCCCCCCGGTGGCGGATAGGCCGAGCGGAAGGAGGCCGTGGCCGCGTAACCCACGATCGGCCCCATCTCCGGGAAGGCCGCCACGATGCGTCCGTCCATGAAGCCCACGTTGCGCGGCCGGAAGTCGAAGAGTTCGATCAGATTGCAGATGGTTGGCGTATCAAAGGTGCGTAACTTGGCGATGATGGCGGGCGATAACATGGCGAATCTCCCCTATTTCTGGACGATGATCTACGAGTTAGACGATGCCGGTCGCGCCCACTCGAAGAAGCCGATGGCGGCCAGATCCTGCCGCAGGGCCGCGATTTGTTCCGGTTTCAACGTAATCTGCGGCAAGCGGGAAGGACCACAATCCATGCCGGTAAGCCCCATGACGGCTTTCAGCGCGGGATTGCCGCCGTGGCGCACGATTACGCTGACCATTTCGACGGCGTGCAGCTGCAGGGCCTGGGCCGCCGGCATTCTTCCCTCGGCGAAGGCTTGCATGATCCCATTATACAGGGGCGCAGCAAAATTGTACGTGCTGCCGACCGCGCCGTGCGCTCCGCCGCAGAGTCCGCTCAACAGCATCTCGTCGCTGCCGAAGAGAAGGTTGAAGCGCCCGTGGTCCAGCGCAATGGCTTCCTGCATTTCAAAGACCGCCGTGTGGCTGAATTTGACTCCGACTAGCGAGGGCAGGCGAGGCGGCGCTTGCACCAGGAATTCAGGAATCGGAACGGGGACGCCGGTGACCGACGGAATGTGGTAATAGTAGAAGGGCAGATCCGGCGCGCCGCGCGTAATTTCGCTCAGGCAGTCGATCAGATTGTCCAGCGACCTGGGCTTGAAGTAGATGGGCGGCGTGGCCGAAATGGCGTCGGCGCCGATGGCCGCCGCATTGGCTGCCAGACTGCGGGATTCGGCCAGGCTGTTGTGTCCTACTTGAATGACAACCGGGATCCGGCCGGCGACTGCGTCGACAAAGGCCTTGGCCGTCGCCATCCGTTCAGCGGACGTCAAGGAGACGCCCTCGCCTGTGCTCCCGCACACGTACAGGCCGGTTACGCCTTCGTCGACGAGGCGGTCCACCATGGGGCCAATCAGTTCGAAATGGATGGCGCCGTCCGCGCGCAGCGGGGTAAACGTGGCGGCAATGAGGCCGGTGAGCCAGAATTGTTCAGCCATAGGTCTATGCTCCTTGAGAATGCCGGCGACAAAACCGGCCGCCATGCGTCAGGCATGGGATAGGGTGGATAAGTTCATGCGTCAGAATCGTCAAATAACTCGGGCAAGGCGGCCCGGGCCAGGGGTGCGAGGCGCGCTGCCGCCGCTGCAGGAATGGCGCGATAGGGCCAGCGCAGGCGCACGCCCACATCGGCCCAGCCCCCCATGGCGGCCAGCAGCTTGTCGGCCGCCTGATTGGCATAGCCTTCCTCGACGATGAAGGGCGCAATGTACTCGGCGAAAAATGCCTGAATGCGCGCCTCCAGCGCCAAAGCCGCCGGCAGATCGGTCAGCATGAGATCGTACCAGCGCTGGCTGCCCTTGGGTGAAAGACACGCCACATTGGAATAGGCGCCGTGCGCGCCGCGGCTGACGCCGGTGGCCAGATGATGGCCGGGCACGAATACTGAGAGGCCGGGACAGTGGTGCGCCATCGCTGCATACCAGGCCGCATCACCGCCGCCCACCTTTACGCCGACCAGGGCCGGCACGGCCTCCGCCAGGATGCCCAGTTCCCGGGGCGTGAGCACGCGCTTGGCATGGGGCGGGTTGTAGAGCACCAGCGGGACCGGTCCTGCAGCTCCCGCCGCGCGTTGGAGAAAGGCCAGTTGCTCCGACTGCGTCAGGGGAAACCAGTCGGGCAAAATGACCTGGATTGCGCCCGGCGCCAGCCCGGCGGCCCGGCTTATGCGAGAAAGCGCAATGAGCGGATCGACATGGTTGGCACCGATCTGAAAGGGCACGCCGGCCCCCTCGCAACGTTCGGCGACCAGAGACTGGATGCGGTCGAATTCCTCCTCGGTCTGGGCGTAGAATTCGCCGGCCGTGCCGTTGGTGTAGACGCCATCCACGCCGGCCGCCATGAGGTAGTCGACCTCCGCGGCCAGCCGGCCGAAGTCGATGGAATCATCATCGTTGATAGGCAGCAGAATCGTCGCCCAGTTGCCGCGAATTTGGCGGGCCTGTAGTGGCTGCATTTTTGCGAAAACCTTTCGGGCAATAGTTAATTGAAAATCGAAAATAGTTAATTTTTAATGCGTGCGCGTGCAGAAATTATCAATTAAAAATTATCTATTCTCGATTAAGCATTAGAATAATGTGTTTCTAGTAGATATCCGGCCGTCATCCAATCAAAACCGCCGCGCCCGTTCGCGCCGATTCTTCCGCCCCAAAGACCACATCCATGATGTGACGGGCATAGGCGCCGCTGACGGCCGGTTCACACTGGCCCGCAACGGCCGCGACGAAGGCCCGCCACTCCTCGACCAGTGCATTGTGCATCCAGTCTTCCTCCGCGCCAACGGGTACATCCTGCCATTCTTCATTACGCCCGATGCGGATGCCGTCGTAGGCAATATCGAGCATGCCCCGGGTGCAGGTCAATTCGGTCAGATGCTTGGGCGCGCCTTCCCGATAACCCACGCTGACGATGGTTCCGGCCGCGCCATTTGCGTAGAGGATCTGGATCAGGCCCGCATCGTCGGCGCGTTGTTCGTGAAAGCGCGTCCCGAGGGTGGCGAAGACCCGCTCCACCCGGCTGTCCACCAGCCATGTGAGCCGGTCCAGGCAGTGAATGCCAGCAGTCAGCCACATGCCGCCGCCGGTGCTTCGATCCAGATGCCAATCCCGCCGGTTGGGCTCGAACCAGAACTTGGACATGGTGCTGACGCCCAGGACGATCTCGCCCAATTCACCGCTCTCCAGGATCGACTTGGCCTGGCGATAGGTGGCAGCAAACTGGTTGATGTGGCCGAGGAAGAGGATCACGCCCGCTTCATCCGCCGCGGCAAGGATAGCGTCGCATTCCGCCGGCGTGGGCGCCATGGGCTTTTCCAGCAGGATGGCCTTGCCGGCCGTCGCCGCAGCTTTCACCACCGGCGTGTGGAGATGGTGGGGCGTGGCGATGACCACGGCGTCCACGACCGGATCCGCCAGCAGGTCATGGTAGTCGAGATAGCCCCGGCCGCCGAATTGGCCGGTAAATTCTTCCAGGGCCGCCGGATTCGTGCGGGAGGCTGCGACCAGGGCTATGTCATCCAACTCGGCCATGGCCCGGGCGTGACGGGCGCCAAAATCACCTGCGCCGATGATGCCGACGTTGAGCATAAGCGTTCCTCCTTGTTGGTTTACACATGGGTCAGCCAATTCAATCGAAACGCGCCGTACCAGATGCCGCCGTCGTTGCCTCGTTCGTACAGAACGCCGACTTTTCCGTCGGCCTGGACGACCAGATCACTGTACGCACTGGGTCCGGGATCGATCGTCTTGGCAACCGGCCACGTGGCGCCGTCGTCGAAACTGGCGCGTACGGTTAGATTGACCCGGGTGGTGTCGTGGGCCGGATTGGCGAACAGGATGCAGCCGCAGTCGCCGGGAGCGTTCGGGTCTGGCCAGACCGCACGCACCATGCTGCCCTGTACGGGCGGCTCGATGAGTGCCGGCGCGTGGCGGGCGGCATCGAAATGGAGCCGTCCCTCTTTGTCAAACCGGCCCACTGTGAGCGCGCGGCAACCTACCGGCCGCCTACGTCGATAATTGCGGCTATTGACGAGCACGCGGCCGTCACTCAGCTCGACTGCGGTTGCTTCGTTCAGCCCCTGGGCCGATGTCCCGTTGGCCCGGCAGGCGATTTCCGGCCCCATCTGCCAACTAGTGCCCAAGTCGTCACTCCAGAAGGCGTAGTTCCACTGGTCGAAGACCGAGTCCGCACCGTTGGTGTGGCTGCCGACGTAAAACAGCCGCCCCCGCAGACCGGGGTTTTGGGCCGTGCCCCTAAGCTGGATTGCGTGGCCTGCGGTCGGAATCTGAATGCGCCATGCGTCCGGCCGATGTACCGTCCCGGTGATGTCGCGTGCTTCGCCCCATGACGCGCCGTGATCATCGCTCACCACGCAGGCCATGTGCGAGGCGCCCTTGCCCTGTGCGAGCGCCCACTCGGACGCGGGCATCTGCTTGAAGAGAAGCACGATGCGGCCCGTGCCGAGCACCGTATCGACCACCGGCGCGGGATACATGGCCGCGTACTCCTCACCGTCGAAACAGGCCCGCCCGACCACCTGGAGCGGACCCCAGCTTTCCCCGCCGTCGGCGCTGCGTTTGCAGACGATGCGGATGGTGCGGGTGGAATCGCTGACGCTTTCGACCCGCCCTTCGGCAAAGGCAAGCAGGTCGCCATTGGTCGCAGCGACGATGGCCGGGATGCGAAAGGCGGTGTAGCCCTCCTCGCCGTTGACAAAGACCGGCGTGAAGCGTACCGGCGCCGGTGCGCCGCCCAACTCCAGGATCTGCTCGGCGACCGCTTGGCCGTGATCGTCGTCCAGCACCGTCAGGCGCACGGGATAGCGGCCCGCGTGGGCGTAGTGATGGTCTACCGTCATGCCCTCGCCTCGAGTCCCGTCGCCGAAGTCCCACCAGTGCGCAACCAGCGTGCCATCGGGATCGAAGGATGCGGTGGCGTCCAATCGGACAGCGGCCGGCGCCGTGTCGTCCTTCGTCTGGATTGAGAATTGCGCCACCGGCGGCCGATTGTGGGGGTTGACGAAGGCGCCGATTTCTTCGGGCGTGAGGCGTCGGTCATAGAGGCGCAGGTCATCCAACCGATCCCCGGCGCGGCGGCCAAAGGTGTAGTTGAAGTGGCCGCCGGCTGCATCGGTATAGCCACCCAACGCAAACCCCCGCTGCCAGCCCGCCTCGCCCGCAGGGTCAAGGTGCAGGGTGGTTGGCTGCCAGGCCTCACGTTCGCCATCCAGCCAGGCCTCAAGCGAATTGTCCTGCCGATCCATCGTGACCACAAGGTGGCGCCACGAGTCGCACGCAGGCAGGGGCGCGTCAATCGCAACGGCGTGGCGATTCGTGCACATGCTGGCGACCACCCGTCCATCCCGGAGATAGACGGACCACCCGGGCTCTCCCCAGCGGCGATGGCCCTCGTTGGCGAGCACCTGGACCGGGGCTG
>CAYZLP010000033.1:4471-14662 GCA_964478635.1 uncultured Caldilineaceae bacterium | reverse complement strand
GGATAGGCATTCAGATAGAGCACGGCATCGGTCAGGGCCTGGAGCGCCGTGGAGGAGGTGCTCAACTCCAGTCCGCCGAATTGGGGGTAGACGCTCTCCGGGCGGGCGATGGGCTGAACAATGGCGCCTTCGTCGATCACGCCGTAGGTGGCGAAGGCCTCGGTGGTGGCCGGCGTATAGACCGGCAGCTCCACCTGCTGCGCGTCTGCATAGTCGCCCGAAGCAGCCGCGAACTGCAGGCGCGTCGTGCCGGCATTGGTCGTGGCTGCGGGGAAGCGCACTTCCACCCGGTCGTTGGCCGGGACGATCACGTTGACGCCGGGATCGCCGGTCAACTCGAGGTTGCTTCCGCGTACGGCGAGGTCCACCGAGAGTTCATCGTCAGTCTGATTCTGGACCACCACCGGCAACTCGAAGCGATCGCCGAAGTTGAGGAAGCGGGGCGCCGACGGCCGCACCATGAGCGGCAATCGCGCCGTCAGGTTGGCTTCCGCCGAGCCAAAGTACTTCTGGTCGGCCACGGCCACGGCCATGATGCGGTAGCGGGTCAGGTTGTCGGGCAATTGGACCTGAACCGTGGCCCTGCCCGCTTCATCCGTGTAGACGGCCGGCGCAAAAGTCGCCAGCGGGTTGAAATCCGCGCGCATGGCAATGGGCGCGCCGGCGGCTCCGGCACCGGTGGCAGCGGCTTCTTCGGCCGGCGCTTCCATGTCGAAGGCGGCGCTCTCCATGGCCATCTCCATATCGCCTGCGGCAGGTGAGGGTGAAGGCGCCGCCATTCCTGCGGAAAGGGATGATCGCTCCGCATTGGCCAACATTTGTGCGGCCAGGGTTTGGGCATCGGCCAGCACAATGGCGCTACGGGCGTAGGCGCTGCGCATATCGCTGCCGCGCGGCTGGTAGAAGAGCGCGACCGGATCGGCCAGGGTGTAGTTGCTCAGGGCCAGGATCGCCTCGTCCACGACGACCAGCGCCACCTCGGCGTTCGGCACGGGCGACCCGGCTGCGTCGGTTAGCGTGACGTCGACGCTTGTCTCGGCGCCAGGCGCGACTTCGGTAGCCGCCGGCTCTAGGGCGACCGTCAGCGTGCGGCTCAGGGGCGGGATGGTCAACTCCAGCGTACCCGTGGCGTAGGCGGGCCGCGGCGGCGCGGCGGCGACGGCTTGCCCTCTGTCATCGGTGCGCGGCGCCGACCCCACCAGGTCGACCTGAACGTGGACGTTGGGAATGTGGGCCTCTTCCAGCGGAATCTCCAGCGTTGTCGTTGCCTCATCCATGGTGAAGCGTTCCGTGTAGCGGATGCCGCTGCGCGCGACAGTGAGCAGGCCCTCGGCCGGGGCAAAGGGCGACTGAACCAGAATCTCGGCCGTCTCGCCCGGCTCATAGCTCTGCTTGTCGGGGATCAGCTGTGCGCTTTCCTGCTCGACATTGCGCGCGGGCGGCTGTTGTCCGCCGCTGACCCAGCGGGTGAAGACCGTGCGGTTGAGGCGATCCTGCTCGTCCCGCACCTCGGCCGTGATGCGGTATTCACCGCCATTCTCCGTCTCGAAGACGCAGGTTGCGGGCTCTTCAGTCGATTCGACGGTGCAGGTCTGGGGATCGACCTCTTTCTGTATCCAGTCACTGTTCTCAAACTGCCAGAGTAGACGCACGGCCGTCAGCTGCGCGGGCCGGCCGGCGACGGGTTCGCCGTCGACGTCGGTGACGATGACATCGATCTCCAGCGGCTGCCCTTGCTGCACGAAGGTAGTGACGCTGCGTAACCCCACATAGACTTCAGCAGGATGGACCAGCAGATTGGCTGTAGAGGACCAGGTCTGGCGATTGACATCCGTTACTCGGGCCGCAGCGTTGACGCGATAGGGCCGGGGCTCGGCCATCTCGGCAAAGGTCATTTGCAGATAGTGCTCGCCCGCGGCATCAGTCCGGCCGCTGAAACTCTGCATTTCGGATCCGCCCGCAAAGCCGCCGTCGTAGAAGTAGGGGCCCCCGTAGAACCACCAGGGAATCCACTCGCCGAAGACGAAGTCGGGCCAGTTGGGGGGCGAATAGGACGCGGCCTCGTTGGTCACATCCCAAACGGTCTCGGCGCCGGGCAGGGGACCGCCGGCGAAGTAATGGGCCGAGACCGCAGCATCGACCGTGTCGCCCAGGAAGTGGGGTCCTTCCTGCTCGATTCGGGCGCTGACCTCGAATTCGGGACGGCGGAATTCCTGAATCTGGAAGCTATGATTATAGTCTGCGCCGAAGATCATGCCTGCGCCCTGGGCCCGCAGCAAGACGTTGGCATAGCCCAGATTGGCATTCACCGGCAGCGTAAAGGCCAGGTCGAAACCGGCCAGCTCGGTCAGCTCCACCATGCCCCGATCGAGTTCATTGCCCCGGGGATCGTAGATTTCGTAAGTGATCGGGCCGATCTCGGCGCCGGGCAGGGCCACGTCGCCGGTCGGTCCCGCCTCAATGCGACGGAGCCAGCCTTTGACGTGCACCTCCTCGCCCGGTCGATACATCTGGCGATCATCGAAGACGTACCAGCGCAGCTCATCCTGAAGCGGCCGGGCCTGCCAGCCTTCCTCATCCCAGTAATAGGGATTGGCCGGGAGAATCGCAACATCGGCCCCCAGTTCACCCACCAGCAGCGGGGCCGACCGGTCGGGGAGCGCCAGGGCCGCCGTCCCCTGCTCGTCGGATAGCGCGGCGGCATCCGAGTTGAGCAAGCGCAAATTGACGCCCGGAAGCGATGCGCCGTCTTGAAGTGCGGTTGTCCAGGCAATCAGGCGAGCGTTGTCGGCAAAACCGTCCAGGCCAATCTGCGTGGCCTGAACCCACGTCACGACGAAGGGATCATCCCGGCGGAGCAGATCGCCCACGATGGGAATCGTCGGCACGTCTACCACGACGATCAGGTGCCCCAACCCGTCGGGCAGCGCTTCTGAAAGATCAATCGTCGTTTCCGCTAGCTGATCCCGGGCCGCGGCCACGGGAATCGACTCATCCAATACCTTGCGCCCGGGCGGCTCGGGCCGATTCCGGTCGTACCGGAAATCGCGCAGATACTGCATGTATGCCGGCCAATCCTCCGGCGTGACGGCGTAGGCCCTTGCCCGGAGCGAATCATAGTTGATGGAGTAAACGCTGAGTCCGGGCGTCTCGGCAGAAGGATCGAGGGTGACCAGCACATTGTCCGGCCCCATCAAGGCCCGGGGCGCGTCGCCCGTGCGGAACTTGAGCGTGACGTCTTCGCCCAACGTTTGGCCGAAGATATCGGAGAGTTCGCCGCTGACGGTAACGCTGTAGTCGGTGCGGCCTTGCGTGACGCCCCGCACGCGGATCGCGTCATAGAGCAATTCCACGATCAGGTCGGGCACTTCCGGCTCAACGGTGACCAGTGCCGGGTTAAAGCGTTCCTCGTCCAGGGGATTGTTGAAGCGAATCGTGAACGGCGCCAGGGGCGGACACTCGCTGCCGCCATACTCGCAATAGCTTTCTGCAACGCGCAGGGGCGCATAGGTCTGGAAGCTGTAGGATTGGACCGTGGCGGTCGTCAGCGGCCCTTCCAGTGAAGGCGTTCCCGGTCCCACGGCCACGTTCACCGTCGTATCGGCGGGCAGCCACTGCTCGCTGCGGAAAGCGAGCCAGCGAGAATCGCCCGCGACCTCAGCCAGGCGTGCGACGGTTTCGTCCGCAGCGACTTCTTTTTCATTGGCCAGGCGCAGGGCATAGGATTCACGCGCCGCGGTGACCTGCACGGTCGCCAGAACGGCCGCGGGATCGATGCGCTGGTCAAAGGCAATGAAGAAGAGCGGATCCCGGGATTGGGGCCCGAAGCTGGGATAGCTCTGGACCATGACGGGCGGCGGCGTGCGGAAGCTCCAGATGACGCTTTCCGCCAAGACGCCGCCGGTTGCGGAGGTTGTGCCTGCGGGAACTTCGGCCGTAAACTCCGTGGCCTTGGGGAAGCGATCGACCTCGCCCGTATATTCGAAAGTTAGCGTTTGCGTGCCGATCCAGCGCCATTCGCCGGGCAGATCGGGCGTCAGCGTCACCGGCACCGTCTCTGCACTCAGCTGTTCCAGCGTCCCCAGGGGAACCATGGGCTGGTTGAAGGTCACGCTCAGAAAGGGCGCAACAGGAATTTCGCCATCGGGCGCATAGCGCACAACCTCCAGGGGGCCGGACGGCGGCGCCTCCGGCGGAATCTCCGACTCTGCGGGCGGAAAGGTCTGGGAGATGACCTCACCCGTGCGCGGCGCGGGCAGGGTGGAGGGCGGCAGGCGGAAATCGGCTTCGCCCGCTGCCTCTACCGGCAGGGTCGGCAGGCGTTCAAGCAGCGCGGCGGTCTCCTCGGCAGAGAGCGGCGTGGTTTCCGCAGGCGGCAGGAGCTCCACCGCGCCGCCAGAGGCTTCTCCCTCACTGAGCTCGATAGTCATGCCCCCTCCCGTCCCGTTTGGCTGCGGCGGTTCGACAATATAGTCCTGTCGGTCCCCGCTAAATGCAGGCGCGCCCGAGGGCGCGGCAAAGACGGCAGCGCCCGCAAGCTGGGAGACCACAAGCACGAACACCAGCATGCGCCGCAGAAATGGCGCGGCGCGCCTAAACCATCGTTTCCAATCCATATGGTCGATCTCCTCCCACCTTGGCGAATACAGCAAACAGCCGGCCGGAAAGCAGTCCGGCTGCGGCCTCATTCGTGGATCATCATAGTTGCATACATAACCTTACGCAATCCCCAAACCTCTCAGCCGCGGATGCGCGTCGGCATTTCAATTGTCCGCGGATATCGGGAATAGAGCGGATCGAAACAGATCGATTCAGCTACCAATCGGTGTTCATCCGCCGCATCGAGAAAATCCGCGGTCCATTTGTCGAGTCTGTCCACAGATCGGACGGCATGCGACAGAACTTTGTTCCGATGCCATTCCGGCAGCAATCGCCCATTCCCTCGCTTTTGACCAAGCGCACCCTGCATGGTATCCTGCCATCATGCTGTCGGGAGGCACTGTTGCGCCCGGCAGACTTTGTGTGAGCGATTGGCCGAATGACTCGAAACCCAACCACCGTCCTTGTCGTAGCAATTGCAATTTCCTCCGCGTTCTTTCTGCTTACCTGGCCCGTCTGGCAGTGGCTGTGGGGGGAATGGATGGGGAATGACTATTACAGTCACGGGCTGCTCATTCCGCCGGTTTCGCTGTTCTTGATCGTGCAGCGCTTCCGCAAAGATGATGCGCTGGCGTGGCCGCCGGCGGGCGGCAGCAATCTCGGCTTGCTCCTGCTGATCCCCAGCCTCTTGCTCTATCTATATTTTCTCAACGGCAAAGCCTATTACCTGGCTGCATTTGCCATGATTGGCATGATAGGCGGGATCATCTGGACGCTGGCCGGCACGGAGACGATTCGCAAGCTCGCCTTTCCCGTAGCCTACCTGGTCTTTATGGTACCCGTGCCCTTTATCGAACGGAGCACACTGCCTCTGGCCATGTTTACGGGTGTCTGCTCTACCGGCTTGGTCGGCCTCCTGGGGTTGGAGATGACGGTGGTGGGCAATTCGGTGACGCTCCCCAACGCCGATCTGATCATCGGCGCACAGTGCAGCGGCATCAACTCGCTGATCGCCCTGCTGGCGCTGACGACATTGGCGGCTTATCTCTTCGACGGTCCCTGGTGGGGACGGATCGGCTTGGTGGCCCTCTCAATCCCGCTGGCCATGTTGGGCAATATTCTGCGGGTTGCCTCCCTGATTCTGGTCGCTGCGTGGCAGGGCGCCGACGCCGCCTTCATCTTCTACCATGATTACTCAGGCCCGGTCTTCTTTGTACTCATGCTGTTACTCTTGATACCATTATCCCGTCTGATGCAGGTCCGAACGCTGCGTTTGGACGTTATTTGAGTTGATTTGAGAAGATATGTCCAAAAGCATGCTCCGCGCCATTCTCGTAATCGCTCTCCTCGTCGTCGGCCTGACGGTCGTCTATGCGCCGCGCATTCTTTCCTCCAGTGCGAATGAAGCGGTCGTGGACCCCAACGTCAACAGCTATGTGGCGGATCTGGATTTCTGGCAGCGTACGCCCCGGGAATCGACCGTCACCAGTTCAGCGCGTTTCGATTTGGATGCAGACCTGACTGATGTTCCGCTCCAGCTAGAGGGCTGGACGGGTCAGGAGATGCCCGAAACCAACGAAGAGGTCATGATTTTGCTGGAGCCGGAGCAATATGTGCGGCGCCTCTACTATAACGATGCAGGCCAATATGTCTGGCTGACCATGATTGGCGGCCGCAGCTCGCGCCCTTTCCACGCGCCCGACATCTGCTATGACGCCGACGGCTGGCAGTACGACCTGGGCTCACATCCCACAAGCCTGGAAGACGGCAGCGAACTCTACGGCCTCTGGCTGGATGCCGACAAAGAGTTTCCGGACCAGGACACGCCGGCCAAGCATATCGTCTATTACTTTTATCTTTTTCCTGACGGCGAGCGCAACCTCGCTGACGGCATCGTGCTCTTCAAACTCACTTCGCCCCAATACGGTACGCTGGACGAAACGCTGGAGGTGCAGGGCGACTTTATCCGGGCCCTCTTCGGCCAGGAGAGTTAGATGGCACGCGTGGCGCAGCGTTACCATCCACGCAGAGCCCGGCGGAGCATTGCGCTTCTCCTTGTCGTGCTGGGCGTGACTGCCTGCGCTCCGACGCAGGAACCGCCTACGCCGACACCGCCACCGGGCGGATCCTGTGCCCTGGGTCTGGCTGCCGACGCCGGCGATGAGGAGGCGATCCGGACCTTGCTGCGGGCTGAGGGCGAGCAGGTCGTTGCCCAGGAAATCGAACTCCTCATGGCGCTCTGGGCGGAAGAAAGCTTCATCGCCGACGCCAAAAATACGCCCGACGACCCCGATGACGATCAGCGTTGGATCGACAAGGACGCCATTCGTCATCGCTATGTGCGTACGGTCTTCCCCGGCGCCCCCGCGGCGATTCAACCCGCCGATCTGGAGACAGTCTTCGAGGGCGAGCGGGCCGTCGTCCGCGCCACGACCCAGGTCGGCAGCGAGATCGCACCGGCCGGGGATCGTTGGACCCTCGTCAAGCGCAACGGCTGCTGGTACCTGGAGAGTCTGACCTACAACCTCGAAGAACCCAATTAGGCTTGCCGTTCTCGTCTCATGCCAGACTTGCTTGCCCCGCTTCTGCCTCTCTTCAGCTTCGCCCTCGCCCTGCTGGCGCTCTATCTTCTCAGCCAACAGGTGAGCATTCGCCTGCAGCAGCTTACTTACTTCCTGACCCGTTCCGAAGACATGATGACCCTGGTTCTTTTTCTGGTCTTTTTGCCGGGGATCATTATCCACGAGGGCGCGCACTGGCTCATGGCTCGACTCTTGGGCCTCAAGACGAGTAAATTTCGCGTCTGGCCCAAACGCAAAGGACGCACAATCGGCATGGGCAGCGTCAGCGTACAGGCGGGCGGCGTGTGGCGGGACAGTCTGGTCGGCTTGGCGCCCCTGCTGGCCGGCACAGCGCTCGTCACCCTCATCGCGCATCAGATCTTCGCCGCTTCCAGTTTGACCGCAGCCTGGTCACGAGGTGAGTGGGGTGCCGGTGTCGGCGCGCTGGGCCAGGCCATGCAACAGCCCGACGGTGCGCTCTGGGCCTACGCCCTCTTCGCCATTGCCAACGCCATGATGCCCAGCGCCAGCGACCGGGAGCCCCTCAAGCCGCTCCTGCTCTACATCGCCATTGCCGCCGTGCTCTATCTCTTCCTCGGCCTCCCCGCCAGCCCCTTGGCCGCGCTTCTAGATTGGAGCACGCCCTATTTAGAGCAGCTCACCAGCGCGCTCCTCTTCACCATCTTGCTCGACGGCGTGATCGTAGTGATTCTGTTCCTTTTGGCCATGATCTTTGCGCCGCGCGCGTAGGCGGGAAAGGCGTTGCACAGAGAAACGCAGAGGGTTTCTGAGTGGGAGGCACTAGGCAAAGATCGTGCGGAGGCGTTTCCCTCCATTTCTTGCTTTCGGAATTGCTCTGTGCCTTCTCTGTGCCTTCTCTGTGTAACGTCGTTCTTCCCGGATAACTACGGCAAATCGTACATGTAGACCACAGGATTGCCGTGGATGTCGCGGCGGAGGGAGATGGCGCCGCCGGGGTAGCGCTGCAGCAGCTCGTCCAGGAGCGCGCGGTCCGACGGTTGGAGCAGCAGGCGGGCGCCTGCGGGCAGTCCTTCGGGCCAGTCGGGCGGCGCGATCGCGCCCCGGGCCTGCATGCGGGGCAGGTCGGACTGGACCAGGAGCAGGGGCGCATCCCGCCAGTTGAGGGGCTCGCTGCCGGGCCCGTTGACCAGCACTAGCGCCGGCGCATCGGGGCTGGCATGGGCGACCCGGGCTACCTCGCTCACGGCATTGCCGGCGCTTGCGGCAAATGGATAGTAACGCAGCCAGCTGTTGATCCCCACCCAGACGAGCAGCCCGGTCATGAAGATGAGTACGGCCTGTTCTATCCAGTCGCCCGCGCTTTGCACGATGGTGGCGCGGGTGCGATCGACGGCGAAGGCGACGGCCAGGGCTGCGGCCGGCAGCATGGGCAACATCACGGGGACGAAGGGCGCCCGGGGCCCCAACCACGCCGCCACGAAGAGACCTACAACCAACCACGTGAGCAATGTCCAGCCGACCCACGTGTCAAGATTCAGCACGAGCGCGCCGATGGCCAGGATGAAGAGGGGCGCCAGCAGGCTGTGCAGCAGGTGATCCGGGTACGCAAAAACCGCGCTCAGGTCGGCCGTATAGTTGAAGGCAAAGAGCGTCCGTCGGAGGTTGAGCCCCAGCAGCGAAGCGTCGGGCAGGAAAACGACGGCATCGAGGAAGGCGGGCGCGTGCACGTAGCTCGTCAGACGGGACGGCGCGTTCAGCCAGGTGCCAATCAGCGGCGCGACGAAGACCCACAGCCCGCCGCACCAGATCAAGAAGCGCTGCCCCCGCCCGTACGGTCCGATCCAAGCCGGATCGAACAACGGAACGGCCGCCCACCAGAGCAGTCCTGCCAGCGGAAAAACCAGGCCGACCGGTGACAGGGTCATGGCCAGCCCGGCAAACAGCCCGCTCGCGCCCAGCCAGCCATAGCGATTCCGGCGCAGGCCCCGGAACCAGCTCCAGAGGCTCAGCATGCCCCACGCGAGGGGTTCGATATAGAAGGGCAGGCGGGCAAAGTGAAGGCTGGCGATGGTGATGGTCAAGAGTACGGCAGCCAGAGCCGCCATCCAGCGTCCGTCTCCCTCCAGCAGCGATCCCTTGCCATCAAGCGCTACCGGACGGGTGAAGAGTTCGCTTGCCAGCAGCCAGGTTGCCGCAACGGCAACGATCCCCGCAAGCAGCCCCGCCAGGCGCATTTCGATCAGCACGTTCTGGCCGATCTGCAGGAAGAGCGCGGACGCCAGATAGGCCGCCCTGGGCAAGCCCTGGCTGCCGGGCAGAAAGAAGCGCGCGCCTTCGCTGCCCCGCAGGGCCTCAACGCTGAAATCGGCCAGTCCGCCGTCGATCTGACTGGGTAGCGAAGCGATCTGCCAGCCGAACAAGAGGGCTGCCAGCAGGACGCACGCCACCAATCCTCCATCAAGCCGGCGGTTCGGGGCGGCTCGTTCGGTGCGCCGATCCAACAAAACAACCCCACCCACGAAAAAGGCGACACTCAGCAGCCAAAGCGAGAAGACGATCAGGGTCTCCTGACCGGTTGCCCACAGCACAAGGGCAACGCCGGCCACACCGATGAAGCTCAACCACAGGGGTAGGGAAGCCAGCTTTCCGGGCACGGCAGAAGAGGTGCGATTTCCCGGATGTCCGCTGTCGGCGCGGTCCAGAATGGTGCGCCAGGGCGGCGTCAATAGGCCGAATCCCAACGCGGCCACAAAGGCGAGCGCTGTAGCCAGCAAGAGCAGGTCGTTGGTCAGCCAGAGGGTGTATTGTGCAAGGGACGGCACGGCCTGAAGCAGGCGGTCAGGGAAGAAGTCCGCCAGCGTCCCGCGATCGAAGATGTACTGGGCAAAATAGGCGGCTGCCAGGAAGGCAACCAGGCCAAGGAAACGCAGCAGCCGCACGGGCTTCCATCCAATTCTGCTGGCGGGTAACGGACAGAAAAACACCCGGCTGTCGGTTGCGGACACCGGGTGCTGTTACAATCTTTTCATTGCTACGATCTTTGATCTTT
>CAYZLP010000033.1:0-4371 GCA_964478635.1 uncultured Caldilineaceae bacterium | reverse complement strand
CTCTTCTCAGCGGCGTCTGCAGAAGGCTCGTTGGTCACGCTCGTATTCGGGGTCGAATCGTCCAGGGTCGACTCACGGCGGAATTCCTTGATGCCTTTGCCGACTGCGCCAAAGACTTCGGGCAATTTGCCAACGCCGAAGAGCATGGCAACGATGACCAAAATCAGGACAAGTTCAAGTGGTCCGGGTACAGGCATTTCATTCTCCTTCAGCATGCAAACGCCTGGTGCGTTGCAGACTTCCAACTATCACAGATTCAGCAAAGCGGATGGTCGTCATAGCCGCCATCGGATCTAGATTATAGCACGCTCCTCTGGGCGTGCAAAGAAGGAATCTTACAACGCGGCGTGAAACGGCATCAACCTGGGCAACAGAACATTTGTCGCACAACCCGATCCTGGGTTACGATCCGATTCATGGTCATGCACGGACTTGGCCCGGCACAACCTGCAGCCCCATTTGCACGAAGTGGTGATCGAAGCTGAATGCCTCCCGCGTCTCCTCGCGCCGTGCCAGCATCAGACAGGCGCAGTCCGTATAGCTCCACGCCTTGTCCTGATGCTGCATGAAGACTCGCCAGACGACTTGCTCGTCCGCCGTGGACAGGACGACGAACTCCATCAATCTGCTGGTACGCAGGCGCAGCCCCAGCTGGATCGCAGCCTGGACACCGAGCCTGGCCTTGACCAGGGTCATGATTTCGTCGAAAACATGGTTGGAAACGACCCAGCGCGCTGCGCCGGCCTGCTGGCGGAAAAAGGCGGCCGCCCGTACGTGATTCACATCGCTGCGATCCGCCAGCGCGTACAGTGCGCTGGTGTCGACGATAACCGACCGCATTTCAGGCCGCATCCTCCGTGTCAGAGGCAGGTGATTCTGCGATCGTCTTGACCGGCGACTGCGACCGAGCAACGCGGTAGAGGAACGTGTCAAGATTCTCACTGGTGACGCCGTCATCTGGACCTTCGCCCAGGCCAACAATACCCCAAATCGGATCGTCGGCTGAACTGCCGGCCTGGCGCAGATCGATGGCTTCGGAGAGCAGTTCTCGCAGCAGGGCAGACATGCTGGTCGACTGACGGGCTGCTTCCTGTGCAAGCCATTCGTGTTGCCATGCTTCGACGATCAACTGTACGCGTTTCATGAGGGGTCCTCCATGGCAAGGGAACATGTCCGAGGTACACATAGATTATACACATATATGTTGTGTATATCAAAATGGGAAAGATTCTGGGGCGCATCGTGGATTTGGGGGTCAATGAATCCGCGATGCTTCGTTCGACGCTGCTGGAACAGTTGAATCGCCAATTCCACCTTCAATTCATCGGGCACGGAGCGCTTTGAAATAGCCGCTTCAATCCGCCGCATCTGCACGATCCGCGGTCTATTTTCCCTGCCCCTCAGAACATTTGTCGCACAACCCGATCCTGGGTTACGATCCGATTCATGGTAAAGTAGGCGTGTTGTTTGGCATCCATGCGACCGGAAGATTGCACCATGCTCCATGAACTGCGCATTCGCAATTTTGCCATCATTGATGAGCTTCAACTGCGCTTCGGTCCCGGTCTGAACATCCTGACCGGCGAGACGGGCGCGGGCAAATCCATCATCATCGACGCCGTAAGCCTCCTGCTGGGCGACCGGGCGCTCACGGAGTGGGTGCGGGCCGGGACCGAACGGGCCGAAATCGAGGCCACTTTCCACCTGGCGCCGGGCAGCGAGTTGGGCCAGGATCTCTCCACGCTCCTGGAAACGGAGGGATTGGACGACCCCGACAACCCCGAGTGGCTCCTGCTCGGCCGGGAAGTTCGCCTCACGGGGCGCAACATCTGCCGGGTCAATGGTCGCGCCGTCAGTCTGCAGGTGCTCAGTGAGTTGACCGCCCGGTTGGTCGATGTCCACGGCCAGGGCGAGCATCTGAGTCTCCTCCAACCAAGAACCCACATTCGGCTCCTGGACCGCTACGGTGGTCTCGTGACCCAGCGGCGCGCGGTGGCGGCCGAAGTCGCAAAATTGCGTGAGGTGCGCCGGGAGCTGCAAAGCTTGCGTCAGGATGCCCGGACCCTGGCCCAGCGAGTCGATCTGCTCAGCTTTCAGGTGGATGAAATTGTGGGCGCAACTCTCATCCCGGGTGAAGATGAGGAGTTGGAAAGCGAGCGCCGCCGCTTGAGCAATGCCGAGGCGCTTCTGACGTTGGCCCAAGCTGCACAGGCGATCCTGGCCGACGGTGACGGTGAAACACCCGGCGCGATGGATCTGGTCAGTGAAGCCGTCGGCCGTATGGAAAAGCTGGCCCGCATCGATCCGGATATGAACGAGTCGGCCGATACCGGCCAGGCCCTGTTGGAGCAGTTGGGCGATCTGGCGCGCGGGCTGCAGGATTATGCCGAAGGGCTGGAATTCAACCCGGAACGCCTCCAAGAAGTAGAGGAACGGCTGGAACTGATTGCCGGGCTCAAGCGCAAGTACGGCGACACGCTGGACCAGATTATCGCCTTTGGCGAGCGGGCCCGGGTCGAACTCGAATCACTGGGCAATTGGGAAGTCAAGACGGCCGAGCTGGAACAGGCCGAAGATGCATTATTGCGCCGCATCGGCGAATTGGCCGCGGACCTCAGCGATGCCCGCCGGGCCGCCGGAGAAGCCATGGCCCACGCGGTGGAACAAGAGCTGAGCGATCTGCGCATGGATCGGGCCCGCTTCGGCGTGGCCGTGGAGCAGGCCGAACAGGCTGAAGGCGCCTATCTGCCCGACGGACGCCGGGTCGCCTTTGACGCTGCGGGCGTGGACAGGGTCGAGTTTCTGATCAGCGCCAACCCGGGGGAACCCCTCAAGCCCATGGCCAAGGTCGCTTCGGGCGGCGAAACGGCCCGCCTCATGCTGGCCCTCAAGGGCGTGCTGGCCCAGGCCGACGCCACGCCGACCCTGATCTTCGACGAAATCGACCAGGGCATTGGCGGGCGCGTGGGCGGCGTCGTCGGGCGCAAGCTCTGGCACCTGACGGGCCAGGGCGCGCCTGATGCGGATCTCGCTGCCGAGGGCGTGGCCCATCAGGTGCTCTGCATCACCCATCTTCCCCAACTGGCCGCCTACGGCGATAGCCATTTTACCGTCAACAAAGAGATCGTGGATGCTGCCGGCGAGGAGCGCACGCGCACCCGGGTCGTGCACCTGGCCGATCAGGCACGCATCGATGAACTCATGCAGATGCTCGGCGCGGTAACCGATGCCGGCCGCCAGTCGGTGGAGGAGATGATGGCGGAGGTGGGAGAGGTGAAGGGGGAAGGCATGGCAAAGGCCAAGGCAAAGCCAAAGGCAAAGATGAAGGGATAGGGTTGGCGGGTTGTGAGATGTCTGCTTGGGAGTGTGCGATGCGTAGGGTGAGATGGTTGCTGCTTGGGATTTATGGGCTGGCGTTGATTCTGGGTTTGGCTGGCCCCGTTGTGCCGCTGCTGCTGGCGGCACCCCTGGCGCAGGATGAGTCCGATGGCAACGCCCTGGAGGCGGGCGGCGCGACGACGGTCGTGGTCCTGACCTTCCGGGGCGCGGTCACGCCGGTGTTGGATCAATATCTGGCTGACGGCATCGAGACGGCCCTCACCAGCGGTGCGGAAGCAGTGGTTCTCCAACTGGATACGCCGGGTGGTAGCGTCGATGTCACCAATACCATCACCCAGCGCATGCTCAGCTCGCCCGTACCCATCATCGTTTACGTCGCACCTTCCGGCGCGCGGGCAGGCAGCGCCGGCACCTTCATCACGTTGGCGGGCCACGTCGCCGCGATGGCGCCCGGCACCAGCATCGGCGCGGCCAGCCCCATCGACCTCAGCGGTGGTGAGATCAACGAGACGCTCAACGCCAAGATCGAGAATATCCTGAGCGCCGACATTGAAAACCTGGCCCAGCGCCGGGGCGAGGATGCCGTCGACTGGGCCCTGGCCGCGGTCCAGGATGCCGAAGCGGCCACGGCCGACCAGGCCCTTGCCCTGGGCGTCATCGATATCATCGCCGCCGATCTGCCCGATCTCTATGCCCAACTCGACGGCCGGGAGGTGACCGTTCAGGGTGAAGCCCGCACGCTGGAGACGGCCGGCGCCATCAGTCAGCCCGTGGATCTGACGCTCTTCCAGCAGATCCTGAACTTCATCAGCAATCCCAGCGTGGCCTCGATTCTGCTGAGCCTGGGCACCCTGGGCCTGATCGTCGAATTGCGCGCGCCCGGCTTTGGCGCACCGGGCATCATCGGCATGATCTGCCTGCTGCTCGGTTTCTACGCGCTGGGTCAGCTGGATGCCAATTACGCGGGCCTGGCGCTCATGGCCGTCGGCATCGGGCTCTTTGTGGCCGAAGTCTTTACGCCGACCTTCGGCG
>CAYZLP010000032.1:0-15447 GCA_964478635.1 uncultured Caldilineaceae bacterium | reverse complement strand
GAGGCGACGACCGCTTCGGGTTCGTCGCTGTCGGCCCAGGGTCGGATGAGGAAGAGGGCGAGGAGCGCCAGGGCGGCCAGAGCGGCGGCCAGGCCGATACCCAGCCCTCGTCGCCCGCCGGGCAGGGCGGCAACCGCAGGCGCCGCTTGCGTGGTGAGCATGACGGCCGTGATGTTGTCAGGTTCCTGGCGGCGGACGGCCTGGTCGATCATCTGGTGAATGGCCTTGTCGGGCTGGCCGGGATAGCGCCGGGCGATGCTCAGCAGTTCCTCGCGCCGCACCCGGTTGTAGAGGCCGTCGCTGCAGAGGAGCACGGCGTCGTCCGGCTCCAGGGCAATGGAAGTGACCATGGTGCGCTCGTCGCCCAAGAGGTCCTGCTCGCCGAGCTTGATCATGGTCTGGTCGACGGCCAGGCCCCGCTGGATGCCCATGAAGCGCTGGATAACGTGACGGTTGGGATGGCTGGCCGCTTCTTCGGGCTGCAGGCGGCCGGCGTCGATGGCGTCCTGGACCCAGGTGTGATCGACCGTCAGCTGGTGGATCTCATCGCCGCGCAGGAGATAGGTGCGGCTATCGCCCATGTGGACCGTGTAAAGCGTGTCGTTCTCGATGGCCGAAACGACGATGGTGGTGCTCATGCCCTTCCAGTCCGGGTGCTCCTCGGCCATGGCCACGATGTCCTGGTTGGCCTGGCGCACGGCATCGACCATGCGCTCGGGCAAAGAGCGAGGGCTCACGACCTCCAGGTACTCCTGGATGCGCGTCACGGCGATTTCCGATGCCTGGGCGCCGCCGCTGGTGCTGGTCACTCCATCGGCGACGACTAGGACCGCAATAGGCTGGCCGTAGGTGCCCGGCGCGTCGAAATATCCATAGCGGTCCTCATTCTTCTTGCCGCGCGCGCCCTCATTGGTCTCACCTTTTACGACCGGCGTCGTGCCCAAGATCTTTACATTCTCCATGTCTGCCGTTCCTTACCGGATGCGATCAGGGTGATGTGTTCTGCGTATGAATGAGACGGGACGACCAAAAGCCCAGAGCCCGACCGATTCTCAGTCGTTCACTATTTGATCAAGACGAGATTCCTCACTGGCATTTCGCCAGATTGAGGATGCCTGCGCAGCGCCGTTTCTAATGCACAAGCTTCGTTGGGCAGTTGAGATTCTTCGCTAGACTGTGGCCGAATCCGAAGGCTAAGCGAGGACCCGCTTCTAACGAACAAGCTTCGCTAGACAGACGAGATTCTTCGCTGGACTCTCGCCGAATCCGAAGATTCAGCGCAGACTCGCTCAGAATGACCCATGCACCGGGCCTGTTCATTGCCCAACTTGTGCCTACAATCCGGCGTAGGGTACTCGGTATGACAAACCGTGAATCAACCAATCTTGTGCCTTTGATCTTCTGCTTCTCTACGGCGCGTTATACGTAAAGTGACGCACGTTGCTGACGAGGCCAATCGGCTTGTAGGGCTCACACTGCACCAGAAGAACGCCCCAGTTATAGCGGGTATCGGGGCGCAACTGGCTGCTGCTGAACTGTCGTTCAAAGGTTTCATCGAAGGTGACAAACATGCCCGTGGTCTTGCCATGGGGATGGATGCCAAAGCCGGATGCCCAAGCGTTCGGCTCGCCTTCCCAAAAGCGCACTTCGAAGCACTCATTGTCGCCCGGCTCAAATTCCGGCCGCCAGGCGAATTCAATGCGGTCCCGCGCGCCGGTATTTTCGGGCGGCAACACGAGGGCAACGCGCTTGCCCGCGGTCGTAAGTTGGGCCGGTCGGGGCGCGACGGCCGGCGGCGTGGGCCCGGGCGTGCGCGTCGGGCGCGGGGTGGGCGTCCGGGTCATGACCCGCGTGCTGGTTGCAGCGACGCGCAGCGGCGTCGACGTGGCACGTGCCGTCGGCGTGGACTCCGGTGTTGCGGTGGGTTCGCGCGTCGGCGCCACGACTGGGTCATTCGCAGATTCAGAGGTCGGCGTCACGGTCGGCGGTTTCGGCGTCGCCGTGGGCGGTCTTTCTTCCTCCTCGGGCTGATCGTCGATGTTCGCAGGCGCCGTTACGGCAACGGTCGGCCCAACGGTTGGCGCCGGAGGCGTGTCGGTCGCGTCACCGCCTACGCCGGGTAATTCCAACCCCGGCGATCCAATGGCGATGCGCCCTTCAGCCCCGTCGGAACCGTCACCTGCGCCGCCGAAGGGGCCAAAGAGCAGCAGGCCGGCCAGTGCGCCGGCCGCGGCCAGGCCGCCTAGCCCCCAGAGCCAGCCGCGTCCCGTCTGGCGGGGCGGCGGCGTCACCACAGGCACGGCGGCGGGCACGCGGGTCAATTCCAGCAAGCGGCGCGTCTCTTCCGCAAATGCAGCCGCGGATACTCTTTCATCCGGTTCATCCGAAATCGAGCGCGAGAGCAGTTGATTGAGGCCGGCGGCCAATCCCTCCGCATCGATGACCGTGGGATCTTCAGCCAGATCGGAAGCGGTAAACCGATCCCACGAGTGCCGGCTCGGTTCCCCGATCTTCGGTCGCTTTCCCGAGGCCATGTTGTAGAGAATCAGGGCCAGCGCGTAGACGTCCCAGTTCGCCAGGGGGACAAGCTTGCGTCCCGAACGCCGGGCGGATTCGGCTTCCGGCGGCATCCAGAGAGGCGTACCGGTGACCCGCTGCGCCCCTTCGGTCGGATTCTTGGCAATGCCAAAATCGATGAGGATGGGTTCGGTTTCGTCGGTGAGCGCATAGCCGGCCGGCTTCTGGCGGAAGAGCACGTTACGCGATTTGATGTCGCAATGGACGCAGCCATTGGCGTGGATGAAGGCAAGGGTCTCGGCCAGGTGGTTGGCAATCTCCAACGCCAGCGAAGCGGGCAGGCGGCCCCGTTCGCTCAGCAGGTGATTGAGGTCGCCTCCCGGCAGATAGTCGGTCACCAGGAACCAGGGCCGCCCCGGCAGTTCTGAGCGCGCGCGGTAAATTTCGCGCCCGGAGTATTGCTCTTCCACAATCGGCCGCAGCTTGACGATATTGGGGTGGCGGAGATTGGTCAACCAGCGCTCTTCGTTCTCGATGGCGCGCTGGTTGACATAGCTGAATTTCTCCTCCGTCATGCGGGCGATCTTGAGCGTTACGACCGGTGCGTCGGAGGACGCATCGTGCACGCGCGCTTCGGTTGCTTCATTGGCAAGCCAGAGGGTCGACATCCGTGTCTCATCCAGCTTGCCCCGCGGCGCATACCGGTACTGGCCTAGGTTGAGGGATGATAGCGTCATCATCATTCTCCGTGGCAGAGCGTGCTCGCAACTTATGTCAGGCAGCGCGAACTAGGACGCGGGCTGGTCTTGCGCAGCATCGGCGGGAGCGTCACGTTCGTCGTCGTCCAATTCATCGGTCAATACAAAGCGATAGGCCACTGCGTTGAAGTTGATGACGTCGTTGTGTTTCAGTGGATGCGTATCGTTGACGCGCAATTTGCGCTTGTTGACAAAGGTTCCGCCGGCGCTGCCCTCATCGCGAATATAGAATTTCCCATCCTCCTTTTCGACGATAGAGGCATGAAGACGAGAGACGCGCTGATCGTCGATAATCAGATCGCACAGGGCCGGCTTGCGGCCGATCCGGACCTCCCGCCCACCTTCGATCTCCAATTTCTCAGGCAGTTCGTCATTGCCGCCCTCGTAGCGTAATTCGGCCGGCGGAATGAAATCGAAGAGCATGGCGGGCTGGACCGGTTCGGTCGCATCCTCGGTCAATTCATAGGCGGTCGCGTCGATCATGGTGGAATCGGCGCCGATGGTCGATGAATCATAGGGCGCGAAGGTCGGATATTCGGCCTCTGCGAAGGGTGCCTCTTCCTCGGGGCGCCGCCGTCCCAACAAGACAACCGCACCCACCAGCAGAATCAGCGGAAAGACGGCCAGAGCCAGCGTAGCCGGATTCAAGGGAACACGCGTGTCGCCCACCAGGAGCGCTCCCCAGCCGGTAGCAGATGTCTCCCGGACAACATCGAGATTGAGACCCGGGACCGTGAAGAGTGGGGTCAAATTCGAAGGACTCGGGAGATCGCCGGAACCGCGCCCGTCATTCCCGGATGCGAGGCCAACCGTGGTCGTGACGTTGGTCGTTACGCTCTCGGTGACGGCCTCGGTCGTGGATTCCGTCGGCGTCGGTTCGGGTGTCGGCGTCGCGGTCGGCTCGGGTGTCGGCACCACCGTTTCGATGCGGAAGGAGATGGGCGCGGCGGTCGTTTCCAGGCCCAGTTCATCGATGGCGCTGACGCGCAGCGTATAGTTTCCGGGACCGAACTCTTGAATGGGGAAGAGATAGTTGCCGAAGATTTCTTCCGACTGAACTTCGGTGATGCCGTCGATCTCATACTCGATCCGTTCAAAGGAGCGGCGGCCGCCGTCGGGCCAGGCGAACTCCAACTGAATCGGTAGCTCAATCGGCTCCATTTCCGCCAGGGTCGAGTCGGAGGCCGGCGCCGTGCGGGTGACGAGTTGGCCGGCGCTGGGGCGTACGATGGTTACCGCCACCGGCAGCGCAGGCACAACGGGATAGTCGACTGCGTCCCGCACTTTGCGCCCATTGGGCAGGGTTGCGACGATGGACAATTCATCCGGATCAGCCTTGGTCAGACGATAGGAGAAGACCGTCTGCATTCGTTCAGCCGCAAGTTCGCGCCAGAGTTCTTCCATGGTTGCGACATTGTCGTACACGCGATACGTACCGTCGGTATTGTCGGCAATGCGCTGGAGGTTTTGGCGGCGCGCTTCATCTTCCGGACCGATCATGACGGTATGAATCGTCACGCCGGCGCGGGCGGCTCGATTGACAATGTCATCGATCTGGACCGCGCTCAGACTGTCAAAGCCATCAGAAAAGACGACAATCGCCCGGCGCAGATTGGCCGGCGCAGCCGAAGCCTCAACCTGATCCAGCGTCGCCTTGATGAGGTTGAAGAGCGGCGTCTTGACCGGCGCGTCGCCGGCAGGCTGATAGAGGCGCAGGGTGTTGGCAATGGCCTGGTGATCCTGATTCCAGCCGGCCAGCGTGTCGAAATCATCGATGTCCTGGCCGGCCGCAAAGGCGGCCAACCAATCAGTCTGTGCGGAGAGAAGCCCCATCTGCACGAAGCGGTCAACAGCGTTGGCAATCTCCACGTAGCGGGGATCTCCGGTCAGCCCGGGATCGGCGATATTGCGCGAAGAGTCGAGCAGGAAAGCGATCTGTACCCCCACTTCTGCTTCGTCGCGCCCGGTGATTTCCTGCGCAGTTCTATCTTCCAACAGATCGACCGGCAAGTTCGTCAACGAATCGGGCAGATTTTCACCATAGACCGTCACTTGAACCGCCGGGAAGCGGGAGAGATCGATGCCGGTGATATCGATCCCGGGCGCGTTGCCGCTCTGGGCCAGGAGCGTAGGCGAATGACCCAAGAGCGCCAACATGCAGAGCCATACCAGCACAATCGAAGTCCATCTGCGCTTGGCGGAAAACAGCTTCATCGGCTTACCTCGCTCGGATGAATGGATTCGGTAATGGTCGCTGCTTCTTGTGACAGCGGCCAGCAAAATCTTTGAGCCGGGCTGCCTTGCGCAGTTTGCCTACGACACGGCGCCTGATTTGCCTGGTGAATATCAGCAGAAATCTTTGTATGGTCGCTGCCAAGGTAGCGCAACCGGATTTCCGCCATAGTACTGGTGCTGAATGCAGTCGAAGTATTCACGCCAAACTACACGAATTCAAGAGGGTGATGTGGCTGCGTTGGGACCGATGCACCTCAAGGGTTCAGCGTTGACCGGTGATGTCAGCAATGAAGGAGAACCAAGTGATCAGCTGTGAACCGACCGGCTTGTACGGAATTGGCGGGTCAAAAGCGACTGGCCGCCCACGTTTGCTCAGGTTCCCGCGATAGAGCGTTGACCCAACTGGTTAACCCAATTGTATGGGAAAAAATTCGCTATTGCGCCCTCTCCCCGTTTCCGCTATAATTAAGCCAACGCTCAGATTTGTATATACTTTACACCGAACTGATAAACCTCGCAACCCTTTGTTGAGCGCCTCGCTCCAATAAAGTAACAGCGGCGCTCAAACCGTTGGACATCCGGTTGGTATTTTGCAGAAAATTGCCAATCGAAGACAGATAACGAAGCGTATCCGGGCTTCATAATACCGCATCGGAAATCGGTCCGGATTCGGCGGCTTCAGATAACATCCCACTGCAGATCCCGTCGGCAGCCGCCCAAAACACAACATCGACACACCTGCATCGACATCAACAGTTCACAAATTCCCAGGAAACGCGGCGCCAGGCCTTGGTTCCCAGTATTCCGAAATATTACGAGTTGCTTTCGCACTCTTGTCGGCAAAGCCGCACTCTATCCGGTATTCCTGGCCGTACGGTCCATGAATCATATGCAATTGGGAGTCACCGATCCACTTTCCTATTCACGAAAGGAGTAACGCAATGGCCAATGAAATCCGTGCTGATTACAACCAACTAGGCGCGACGGCCGCCCGCTTCAGCAACAACGGGCGCACCGTCCAGGACATGCTCAAGAACGTTCGCGCACATATGGACGTGCTCGAGAACGGCAGCTGGATCGGCCGAGGATCTGACGCTTTCTTCAGGGAGATGAATGCAGAAGTCTTGCCGGCCGTTCAACGCCTGATTCAGGCGATGGACGAAGCAAACCGGGCGACAAACCAGATTTCCCAGACCGTACATCAGGCCGAAGAAGAGGCATCGGCGCCCTTCCGCATCAGTTAAGACAGCATGTCGGACTCCCAGTCTGCAGGTTTGCTGCTTCAAACGGGGCGTAAATCATTTCAATCAAGGAGATTTGAGCAGATGACAGATGAAATCCGTGTAGTCTATGAAGATATGGAGGCCATGAGCCGGGCCTTTGCGCAAGGCGGCGAAACGCTGGAGGATGTCTTGCAGGAAATGCAGAGCATCGCCAACGCGCTGGAAGACGGCGCGTTGCTGGGCGACGGCGGTGAAGCGTTTACCGACGCCATCCGTTCCCGCCTGGCGCCGGCCATCTCGCGCCTGATCGACAAGTTCCGTGAATTGGATGGTGACGTGCAGGCCGCAGTTGCCTACGCGCGGCAAGCGGACGCCAAGTCGACGGGCATGTTTTAGCCCGACCGCGACTAGCCGTTCGCTTCCGGCAAGCTTGTATCCACGCCATAAGAAGATCACGAAGGAATCAGTTTATACGTCACGAAAGGGGCACAAATGTTCGGAATTGGTGAACTCATCCGTTTTGCCCGTCAAGTTGTCAATAGCGTTGTCTCGCAACTGGGCCAGCAATTGAATGTCGTACAGGATCAGGCGATGGCGCCCCTGCGCTCCATGGTACAGGCCGTCGTGGGCGGCATGTGGATTGGCGACGGCGCCGACGCCTATGTCGATGAACTTTCTTCTCTCATGATTCCCGGCGTTGGCCGGGTCATGGATGACATCCAGATTTACAGCAAGAATCTACAGCGAGCCACGGAAGTGATGGATGCCGCCGACCGCCAGGTGACCAGCATTGCCAATTCGTTGGGCGATGTTTTCTCCAACATTTTCTGAGCGGATCCATTCCTGGAGCGCAACGATTGCAGGTTGCGTCAATTTTGCTAGATGACGCCACTCGGCGTCGCATCTGTCCTTGAAGTTGGAACCAGCGACAAAAGGAGCTGTTCGATGGCCAAAGAAGTCTATATGGATATCCCGGCGGTAGAGAACATGTCAAACCAGCTCGCCAATATTAGCGAGGTCCTGGCCGCCGTCAATATGGTGTTGGAGGGCCTCTCCATGATCCTCAAGACGACGGCATTTATTGGGATGGTAGGCGGGTACGCCGTCGCCAATTTCATCGACCGCATCAAGCCATACATCAAGGAAATGTCGGACAAGTGCGAGGAGTTGAGCAAGGATGTAAAGGCATCGGTACGTGCCTATGAGCGAGGCGATGCCCTCGGCGCGACCCGCTTCTACTAGCTCGATGAAAACATCGCCATATTGAAACGGGCGTCCGAACGGCCCAGTGGGACGGACGCCCGCTTCTGAGTTGTCTTGTGCACTGTGGCGTACATTCCCCGCGGAAATCGAGCAGGTTTGCCCTTGGTAGCAACCGTCAACTCGTTGCCGCCGGGATTTACTAGAAGAGGGCGAGCGCCAAGGCAAGCAATATGGCGATGAGCAGGAGGGCGCCAATGACGGCGAATATGGTGCGCCGACTGGGCGCACGTCGTTTCTTTTCTTCCGGCACATCGCCAAAGATATCGAGCAACTGTTTGCCAAATGTCGCAGGAGATTCCGTCCGCTGGGCAGGTTTCGCAGCAGTCGCCTGGAGCGCAATCTCGGCGACGCTGCGCACATCTTCCCGCCGAGACATCTCGACCAAATTGCCCGCCTGAATGGCCTCCAGGATGGCGTCGAGCGAGCGGGGACGCGCCGTCACGGGCGGTTCGCCTACCAGTAGCTCGTACAAGGTGGCGCCCAAGCCATAGACATCCGTGCGTGGATCGACCCGTACGGTCTGGGGATCATGTTTCAGCGCTTGCTTTCTGTCATCAATCAACTCCGGTGCGGCATAGGCCGGCGGCACGAGTTCCGGATACCAAGCACGCGACCAATCCTGCTGCCCTGCGGCAACGCCTAGATCTGCCAGAAGCACGCGCGGGGTGCGGGGAGGGTCATCGTCGAAGCGAACTAGGATCGCATCCGGACAAAGCGCAAAATCGGAAATACCGGCCCGTTGCAGATAGGAAACGGCCGTGGCGACGCCGACCATGATCCAGCCGACATGGTTTATCCAAAGCTGGGGCTGGCGCGCCAGGACGGTGCCGAGGGCCTCACTGGGTGAATGGGCGAAGACGTAGTAGTAGAGCAACAGTTCCGAGAAGCCAATCTTGCCATAGGCGGCGTCATCCCGGCCAACAGCCGCATACGAGAAGGGCGGCAGCAGGGTGGGTAAGTAGGGCAATGCATGACGGCTGCCGAGAAATCTGCGCAGAACGGCCGCCTCACGCTTGAGACGTTCCCGGTGCTGTTCCCCCTGATGCGCCACTTTCACAAAGACTTTTTCGTCGTGGCGCAGCGCTTCATAGATGGCTGCGGAGTGCAGTACGGAGATGGTTTTGACGATTTCCAAATCACCCACCAGATCACCCTCATCCAGCAGCAAAAGCGCGCGCTCAGCCGGGCATTCCGGCTTTTC
This sequence comes from uncultured Caldilineaceae bacterium, assembly GCA_964478635.1. Lineage (GTDB taxonomy): Bacteria > Chloroflexota > Anaerolineae > Caldilineales > Caldilineaceae > JAGRCP01. Next base: position 6,250 of record CAYZLP010000032.1, on the reverse strand, counting down.
GCAGTACAAATTGCCGTCCCGAGCGTGTTGGTCGCAAAGTGGACATACGGTGTACATGGTACGGTCTCCTGACGTCTCCGAATGGTGTCTGTTCGTCGATGCTGGCGGGAATCGTTCGGCTGCCCACGGGCTGGAGGCTCGCCCAATATCCGCCGCAGGAGCAATGTTTTCGATACAAACAGGCAGTACAAGTGGTTGGCCAACGAAAGCCTGTGGCTTTCAGGGTATGCCGAATTCTGTCGCCTGTCAACACCAAAATTGATGCCGCATGACTGAAAAAGAGCTCGTTGTCGATCGTCCTCCTCGAATTCAGCCGGAACTCCCCTTCGATGAGATTGAACTGGCGTCGCCGCCGGACAAGGATGTCGACGGGTGGATGCGCCTGATTCAGGCGGCCCTGCCCATGCTAACCATCGTCGGTTATCTAGTGGTGGCCAGCATGGGCGGGCGGGGCCGCAGCCCATGGTTTATGTTGCCCATGGCCTTTGCCGTGGTGGCCTCGGTCATTTTTTCCATCTACACCTATCGACGTGAACAGCAAAGGATCAAAGAGCAGACGCAACGCTACAATGATTATCTGGCAGAGCAGACGCGCGCGATGGAATTTTCCCATGATCAGCAGCGGCGCTTTTACGGGCACAATTATCCGGAGCGGGACAGTGTTTTCGCGATCGTCGCGACGGCACGGGAAGAAGCAGCGCAAGACGCCAGGCCTCTGCGTTCCCGCGCTCGCCTCTGGGAGCGTCGCACGACAGATGAGGATTTCGGAGTGCTGCGGTTAGGCATGGGAACCATTCCTTCAACAGTGGTCTACGTTGCACCAGATGCCGATCCGCTCAATGAGGACCCCCAAGTTCGAGCCGCCGCACGTCTGGCGGAGGATTCCCTGTTTGTCGGCGAGATCCCCGTGGTGATTTCGCTGCAGGGCGCACCGGTTGAAGACCATAGTGCGCCAAAAGATGAGGGCATTCATCTGCCGATTCCTAGAACCCACACGCTCGGTGTGGCCGGCGTACGCGATGACGTCTATGCCTTTGCCCGCAATGCCGTTTCGCAGTTAGCCGTCTTCCATGCCCCCAGCGACATGCGCATCTATGTTTTGGCTGCCCAGTCCAAACCCTGGTCCTGGCTGGATGCTCTGCCCCATGCGCAGAACGACGATCTGAATCGCATGACCTGTTTTCTGGATCGGCAGCAGGCTGCCGACGACTCCTTTTACGGCGATGGGGACGACGGTGGCGAAACCGGCCGGTTCTTGGAAGGAATCCGGCGCATCCTGGCGCAACGCAAGCTTCAATCGAAAGAGAGTGAGGGAGAGAACGCGAGCAGCGCCGGCGCATCCAAGCTGCCATTTATGCTCTTGGTCGTGGATCTGATGGACGCGGCCTATGACCCACAGTCGCCCCTGCACGAGATTGAGGCTGACGCCGCAACTTCCATTATTTTGGACGAAGGGAATCAATTGGGTGCCGCACTGCTTGTGCTTGCTCCTGACCGTAGCAAGATCCCCAGCAAGTGCACGGCGGTCGTGGAAGTGGATCAGACTGCAACACCAGCCAATCGCCGCAGCCGCCAGCAGAAACGTCTGCGCTTCCGCTACGCCGAAACCGGGGTCAATTCCCTTCGCTATGTGGGCGCGGCGGATCCGGCTGCTGCCCCATTGCGCTATGCAGAGTTGGCTGAAGCCTTGGCTGCATGCAAAGCGCGTAAGAGCTATGGCGCCGAGATTGCCCGCGCGGTTCCCTTCCTCGGCCTGATGGGATACGACTCGCTCCGGGCCCTCCAGAAAGAAATCGCCGACCACTGGCAAACCAGCAAGGCCCCCCAGTATAGCGACTGGCTGCGGGCGAAGCTGGGTCTCATGTCTGGGAACAAATCGCGCACCCTTCACTTTTCCGCCAAGCGGGACGGCGTTCACGGCATGGTTGCCGGCAGCACAGGCTCAGGCAAGTCGGAGTTGCTGATTTCGCTCATTTCCGGCATGGCTGTGACCTATGACCCGTCGGTCCTCAATTTCGTCCTGGTCGACTTCAAGGGCGGGGGGGCATTTGACGCCTTCCGAGAGTTGCCCCATTGCGTGAACGTGATTACCAATCTAGACCAGGATGGCGTGACGCGTATGTTCACAGCCATTCGGTCAGAAATGCAGCGCCGGCAGTGGCTCAATACAAAAACCGAGACCAAGAATATCGTGGATTATCGGCGGCAGGGGTATCACCTCCGGGCGAAAAACGGCGGACCGGGCGAGCCCTATCCTTTCCTCTTCATCATTATTGATGAATTTGCCGAAATGATCGCCGAGCGAGCCGAGTTTCGCAGTGAGTTGGAGAGCATCACCCGGGTTGGCCGGGCTCAAGGCGTTTCCTTGATTCTTGCCGCCCAACGCCCCAGCGGCGTTACCGATCAGATGCGCTCCAACATCAAATTCCGCATCTGTTTGCGCGTCGAAACGCCCGCCGAAAGCCGCGAGCTATTACGCCGCTCCGACGCAGCCTTCCTCCCGAGCGGGCTGCCCGGCCGCGGGCTCCTACAGGTGGGCAATGATGAAGTGGAACTGGTGCAGGTTGCGTACACGGGCGAACCTTACGTCGATCCAGCGCCGGTTATCTGGCCAAGACGCCGGGCAGAAGACAACCTGGCTCCCTACCAGGAATCGCCCGAACTCTATAAGGTGATTATCAAGTTGCTGGCGCGCAGCGCACTGGAACAGCAAGTGCCGCGCCAGCTCGCGCCTTGGCCCGAGTTTCTCCCCCGTGAGCTATATCTTTCGCAACTGCTGGTCGCAGACAACGACAAGAGCGATACGGTCACGGCTCGGGAATACCTGGCGGAAGTCGACCGGATCACCCACGGCAGATCCTGGGCGTCCTCGCTAACCCTCTGTCCGGCAATCAATCAGTGGCAAAATGGCGACTGCGGCTGGTTCGAACCGCCAGATTGGGAACACTATGCCTTACGCCCCGTAGTCGGCTTGGTCGATGATCCATATAGAGCCAGGCAGCTTCCTCTGATCATCGATTTTCCCCAGGGCCATGCAGTTCTTTTCGGCGCATCTGGTTGGGGCAAGACGACTTTTGTAAGAACCCTGGCCGTCAGCCTGGCAGCCACTCACTCTCCCGATCACTTGCACCTGTATGTCTTGGACCTGGGTGGGCGTAACCTCAGCGTTTTGGAAGAGCTACCACATGTCGGCGCGGTCATCAACCCGGATGAAGAGGGCTATGCCGAGCGCGTCATGCAGTTGCTGCGCGAGATGGAGAGCATCGTAGATGAGCGCAAAGATATCTTGGCCGACGCCGGACTCCTGACCATCTACGACTATAACCGCACACATCCAGACAAGGCCATACCGGCCATCGTCGTTGCAACCGACAATTTCATCGAATTTCAAGACACGTTTGACACGGGTCAGGAAGGGATTGAAACAGCCTTTGACAAGTTCGTGGAGTTGGCGCGGCAGGGCAAACCCTACGGCGTACATTTGGTTATTACCATCTCACAGGTTGGGAGCCTTTCCAGCAAATTGTTGAGTCTTTTCACGGAAAGATTGACGCTAAAACTGGCGGATCCAAGCGAGTATCGCGCGGTCGTGGGTGCGGGCGTGGGTGCGGCCATGGCGGCGTGGGGGACATTGCCGAAGTGCCGGGTCGCGGCTATGTTCGCATCGGAGCCAATCCGCTGACCTTCCAGATCGCACAGGCTTTCGACCTGCGCCGTATGCAGCTCGGGGATACGGGCAACGAGATCCAGGAAATCCGTGCGTTCGCGCGCAACATGGCGAACCATATTGCCAGTGCCACCCACACCTATATGACCCCCCTCAAAGTTGGCGCGTTGCCCAAATCGCTGCTCTTCAAGCAGGTGCTGTCGCGCCAGTGGGGTCTGCCTCTGGAAGCCAGCTTTCTCGATCAGCTGCAGAACCGGGCCGCCCAAAATTGGCGCAGCTCTTTGGAGCCCACGGAGGCGGATTGGCTGCGCGTAACGCTTGGGACCATTTCCGGCGATCGGCTTCGTGAGATGCATTTCGAAGCCAAGCGAGACGGCGTTCATGGGTTAATTGCCGGCGGCACGGGCTCGGGCAAATCAGAACTGCTCATGACGCTCATCATCGGCCTCGCATTGAACTACGATCCTTCGATTCTTAACTTCGTCCTGGTCGACTACAAAGGCGGCGGGGCATTCTTACCCTTCACGGACTTACCGCACTGTGTCGACATCATCACCAATTTGAACAAGTCCGGCGTCCAGCGCATGTTCACGGCCATAGAAGCCGAAATGGAGCGTCGCCAACAGCTTAATGCCGAAACCGGCACAAAGGATATCGTGGAATATCGGGCCAAAGGCTATCACGAATCTCGTGCGCCCTACCCGCATCTCTTTGTGATTATCGACGAATACGCCGAGATGATCACGGACAATCCGGAATTCAAAGAGCAGTTGGACAGCATCACTCGCCTCGGACGGGCGCAAGGGGTCAACCTGTTGTTGGCGGCCCAGCGCCCCGTAGGTGTCACCGATCAGATGCGGGCCAACATCAAATACCGGATCTGTTTGCGGGTCGAGGGCGTGGAAACCAGTCGCGAAATGCTGCGTCGCTCGGACGCCGCTTTTCTCCCCAGCGGTATGCCTGGACGAGGATATCTCCAGATCGGTAACGAGAATATCGAGCTGATTCAGGTCGCATATACCGGCGAAACCTATCCTTATGTCGAATCGAAAGAAGGTGATAGACCGCCGAAATTCTATGATGTCGTTGTCGATTTAACCAAAAATCTCCTGAAGACAGCCCCGCCTCGTGCGCCATGGCCGGATCCGCTGCCCGATCAGTTGACACTCACGGACGACCTGGACGCAGCCTACTGGCGGGACGAAGACAAGCGGGCAGTGACGCTCGACCAACGCCCCTTTCAGGCGCTCAATGGCGCCATCGCCGACTGGATACAGGGAACGCCGGCTTGGGGAGGCGTCGACTGGTCTAGTAATGCCCTGCGGGGGATCGCGGGCCTCGTTGACGATCCGGGACGAGCCCGCCAATTGCCCCTCTCCGTGAATCTGAGCCGCGGTCATGTGGTGCTCTTCGGTGGTTCCGGCTGGGGCAAGACCACGTTCATCCGCACGTTGATCACCAGCCTGGCTGCGACCCATAGTCCTGATGAGTTTCAGGCGCACGTTCTGGATCTCGGCGGGCGCAACCTGCTGCCATTGCAGGAGCTGCCCCACGTCGGCACGGTGATCATGCCCGATGAAAGAGGTTACGAAGAACGTGTCGAGCAACTGCTCCGCGAACTGGAGAATATCGTCGACGAGCGCAAACACATGCTGGCCGAAGCGGGTGTTGCCACTCTGTACGAATACAATGCTGCTCATCCCGGTTCGGTCAAACCTGCCATCGTTGTCGCTGTGGACAACTTCGGCGAATTCATCCAGACCTTCGGCGACAATACGCAAGCCAACGACGATGCGACCTTGCTGGGTGCGTTTGTGGCGTTGGCCCGGCAAGCCAAGGCCTATGGCATTCATCTGATAATCACCGCAGCCCGGTTGAACACACTGTCGAGCAAACTCTACAGCCTCTTTTCAGAACGCCTCACCCTGCGGCTGGCTGATGCGGATGAATATCGCGCAATTGTCGGGGGCATGGTTGCGCCCATCGACGAGATCCCCGGTCGCGGCTACGTGCGCATCGGCCGGACGCCGTTGGAATTCCAGGTAGCGACGGCCGTTGGCGTCATAAGCGAAGCGGTGCAGGGACTGAACGAAACGCAGCGTATACGCCTACTTGGTGAATGCATGCGCAGCGCAGGCGCCGAAAGCTGGAGCGGGATCGAACCCTTCCGTATCGATGCCTTGCCGACCGCTTCCTCCTATCGTCAGGTGTTGGCGGAAGCTCACCAATTCCCCATCGAGTCGAATTTTGCCGGGGGACTCTTCCATGCAATGCAGACGACCTGGTTCAATACTGCTGCTGCAGAGAATGCCGACTGGCTGCAGTACGTTTTGGGGATTGTCTCCGGCAATCACCGACGCGTCGTGCACATGTCGGCCAAGACCGACGGCGTCCACGGCTTGATCGCGGGCGGGACCGGTTCAGGCAAGTCCGAACTGCTTATGACCATGATCGTCGGGCTGGCCGTGAACTACAGTCCGGACATTCTGAATCTGGTGCTGGTCGATTACAAGGGCGGCGGCGCCTTCCGACCCTTTGAGGGTTTGCCCCACTGTGTTGACATCGTCACGAACCTCAACAAAG